>DATEMK010000286.1:0-6074 GCA_035275625.1 Bacteroidia bacterium | reverse complement strand
CAATTCTTCCCGTTTCATCATAAACGGAAATTTTGCTGAAAGAATTTTCATTCATGTTAACCGCAAAAATTCCGCCTGACGGATTGGGCGAAATAAAAACTTCGTTACCCGTATTATTTAAAGCTGGAATTCCTGTCGGAGATGTATAACAAATATCCAGTCTCGGTTGCCAATATGGGTTAACATTATCGCCTGATCCAAATATCATCCTGCCATAAAATTGTTCCACATCCTGCTTAATTAAAAAACCATAATTTGCATTTGTAATCATATCCTGCACCATAGCGGTTACATCGGTGTAGGTATAATCCTGTGTAGCCATTACGCTTTGCGCTAAAGTTGCTTCGTTCTGAGTGCTTGACGAAGGTTGTGTATTCCATGTCACAGAATTCTCTGACCACGCAGAAGTTATTCTTTGAATTTTACTTTGATTTGAATTAGTCAGCGAATTCTGCTGATCTAAAAAAGCATTATTCGGTGCAAAGTATAAAGAGAGATTTGCACTTTGGATGGTTGCATTTGAAGGAATAGCTGACAAATTAAATTTGAATAAACTCCTCCAGGTAACGGGAGTGCCGAATATCGTCCATGAACCCGCGCAATATTCAATTTCACCGGGATAATTATTATTCGGGGTGTACGTATCAATAGTTGCATCTTCATCAGGGGCAGCTAATTGAAGATTTATGCACGGATTCGGATAGGTATAAGTGATCTGCAACGAGGGATGTTTTGTTGCATCTCCATAATCTCCTGTTGCAAAAATCAGATGTGCGTAATATTGTTCTGTAGAAAGATGCAATGCAAAACCATACGCAGCCGGTTTGTTGCTGATCATATCCTGAACCATTGCTGTAACATCCATGTTTGTATAATCCTGGAAACCGCTGGAACTTTGCGGCAGGATCACTTCGTTTTGTGTTGTAACTGCCGGCTGGTTATTCCAGTTAATCGAATGTTCGCTCCACGGAGAAATAATTCGCTGCAGTACACTTTGATCTGAATTGGTTAAGGATTGATGCCCGTTAGGATCAAAATTATTTGCCGGGTTATAATATAAAGAAAGGCGCGCATCTACAATTGTTGCATTGGCAGGAATTTGTGTCAAATCGAAATTCATAAAACTCCGCCACACAACAGGTGTTCCGTTAATGGTCCATGCCCCTGAGCAAAAATCGGTTTCATCAGGATAATTTCCTGAGGGGTTGAAGTTATCTATGTAGGCATCTTCTCCGTTTGAGTCCATCGTGATTAATATAGTAGTTTGTGCATTTGAACTAAGTCCTATGCAAAACAGAATGAGAAACAATATGTAAATTTTTTTCATGATAAATTTTTTTACTAAGCTACAAAATCTATTGCAATCAATTTCAGTCAAAAGTAAAATTCATACTTTAATATTAGATAGAGTGAAAACAGAAAAATTAAATATTCAATAGCATTTTCACCGGGTCATTTCCTTTGAACAACATTTTAGCCGGGTCTTCGAGCATTTGTTTTACTTTCATTAAGAAACTTACTGATTCACGCCCATCAATAATTCTGTGATCATAAGACAACGCCACATACATTACAGGACGAATTTTTACTTTGCCTTCTATTGCAACCGGACGTTCAACTATGTTGTGCATTCCGAGAATGGCGCTCTGCGGAGGATTAAGAATAGGTGTTGAAAGCATAGAGCCGAATACTCCTCCATTTGTTATCGTAAAAGTTCCTCCCGTCATTTCTTCAATGGTAAGTTTGCTTTCTCTTGCCTTTGCAGCGAGATCCGCCACTGCAGATTCAATTTGCGCAAGTGACAGCGAATCGGCATTGCGGATTACAGGAACCATTAACCCTTTTGGAGCGCTCACAGCTATACCTATATCACAATAATCATGATACACGATTTCATCCCCGTCAATCAATGCGTTCACAGAGGGAAAACTTTTCAGAGCTTCGCAAACGGATTTGGTAAAGAAGGACATAAAACCTAAACCTATCCCATGTTTTTCTTTAAATATATCTTTATATTTTTTACGAATATCCATGATAGCGCCCATATCCACTTCATTGAAGGTGGTGAGCATGGCAGTTTGCTGCTTCACTGCCACCAATCGCTCTGCAACTTTTTTTCGTAGCATGGACATTTTTTCTCTGCGCTCGTTTCTTGAACCTGGTGGAGAGGATGCAGCAGCAGCAGGAATTGCAGATTGTAAAACATCCGCTTTAGTAATTCTTCCGCCTTTGCCTGTTCCGGCAATTTGAGCTGTTGAAACATTTTTTTCTTTTATTATTTTTTCAGCTGAAGGGGAAGGAACTCCCGAGGCGTAATCCTTACCTGCCTTCTCCGGTGTTAAGGTTTCCGGTTGTTTTGAAGGCGCTGCCTTTTTTTCTTCTAGCTTCTTACTTTCAACTTCTGCCTTCTTCCCTTCGGTGTCAATTGTAAAAACCACAGCGCCCACAGCAACTGTTTCTCCTTCTTTCGCCAAAGTTTTTAAAATACCATCAGCTTCAGCGCTTATGGTAAGAGTTGCTTTGTCGGAATCTATTTCAGCTATCTCCTCGTCTTTCTGCACATAATCACCATCATGTTTTATCCAGCGTGCAATTTGCACTTCCGAAATGGATTCGCCCGGGCTGGGAACTTTTATCTCTACTATCATGATTAATTTAATTTAAAAATTTATTCAAAGTTACAACCTGCTTTGCGAAGTCAAAAGAACTTTTAATTAATAAAACAGTTCCCGGGTAGGCGAGAGGGCTGAAAGAATGCAATGCTTGTTTAAAGTTTTGTGAAAAATCGAAACGAAAAAGCAGCGACCTGTATATGATTAAGGCATTTGCTAAAATCGAATCACTGTTTTTTTTAATTATATAATCATCAGTTACCTCATCCCATCACCCCTCATTAATTCATCTCCTCACCATCCCGTTGCTTATTCTGTTATTTTCCTTACTTTCGCACCTCGAATTTTAAAAATCAACTATTTACGTATGGAAAATTTTATTTATGTAATCCCCGCTTTGGCTATAGTGGGGCTGATTTACACTTTTTTAAAGGCAAATTGGGTTACAAAACAGGACGCAGGAAATGACAAAATGAAGGAAATTGCAGGCTACATTGCCGAAGGTGCAATGGCTTTCTTAAAAGCTGAATATCGCATCTTGAGTATTTATGTTTTAATAGCAGCATTGCTTTTAGGGTTTATGGGATTCAGTAATCCTGATTCGCATTGGACTATCGCCATTGCCTTTATATTAGGCGCGTTTTTCTCAGTAAGTGCCGGATATATAGGAATGCGCATAGCCACCAAAGCTAATGTACGCACAGCACATGCAGCACGAACAAGCCTTTCAAAAGCATTAGCTGTTTCTTTTGGCGGTGGGTCTGTAATGGGAATGGGTGTGGCAGGATTAGCCGTGCTTGGTTTAGGCGGATTATTTATTGTTTTGAAGAATTTCTTTGGCGCTACTGTAGTGGACAGCGCTGAAATGATACGGACGGTTGAAGTGCTCACAGGATTTTCGCTTGGCGCAGAAAGCATTGCATTGTTTGCGCGGGTAGGCGGAGGAATCTACACAAAAGCCGCTGATGTAGGCGCTGACCTTGTCGGAAAAGTGGAAGCCGGAATCCCTGAAGACGATCCCCGGAATCCTGCTACCATTGCAGATAACGTGGGCGATAACGTGGGTGATGTTGCAGGTATGGGCGCTGATTTATTCGGTTCTTATGTGGCAACGGTTTTAGCAACCATGGTATTAGGCCGTGAAACTACTTCTGTGGATAGTTTTGGAGGCATTGCCCCGATTTTACTCCCGATGTTTATTGCCGGGATGGGAATTATTTTTTCAATTATCGGAACCTTATTCGTTAAAGTAGCTGATGATGGAGAAGCCTCTACTGCTAAAGTTCAGAAAGCTTTGAACATGGGAAACTGGGGTTCTATTATACTCACAACTATCTTCTGCTACTTTGCAGTTAACTGGATGCTGCCTGAAACAATGATCCTTCGCGGACATGAGTTTACACGCAGCGGAGTTTTCGCAGCCATCTTTGTCGGGCTGGTCGTTGGAACTTTAATGAGCATCATCACAGAATATTATACTGCAATGGGCAAACGCCCGGTCAGAACCATCGTCCGCCAATCATCTACAGGGCATGCAACAAATATTATCGGTGGTTTGTCAATGGGAATGGAATCCACCGTTGCTCCTATTTTGGTTTTAGCGGGCGGGATTTATTTCTCTCATCACTTTGCAGGATTGTATGGAGTGGCGATTGCAGCGGCTGGAATGATGGCAACCACTGCCATGCAATTGGCTATTGATGCTTTCGGTCCGATTGCTGACAATGCAGGAGGTATAGCCGAGATGAGTGAATTGCCGAAAGAAGTTCGTGAAAAAACAGATGTGCTCGATGCTGTCGGAAATACCACTGCTGCAACAGGAAAAGGTTTTGCAATTGCATCTGCCGCTTTAACTGCACTTGCATTATTTGCTGCATTTGTAGGAATTGCAGGAATTGAACGCATTGATATTTACAAAGCGGATGTATTGGCGGGTCTATTTGTCGGAGGAATGATTCCGTTTATTTTTTCATCGCTCGCAATTGCCGCAGTAGGCCGTGCTGCCATGGCGATGGTGGAAGAAGTCCGCAGGCAGTTTCGTACCATTCCGGGAATTATGGAAGGCACTGGAAAGCCTGAATATGATAAATGTGTTGCCATTTCTACCCAGGCTTCTCTTCGTGAAATGATTTTACCCGGTTCCATCGCATTGATTGTTCCGGTTATTGTTGGTTTCACCATGGGTCCTGAAGTGCTGGGCGGATTGCTGGCTGGTGTAACGGTTTCAGGTGTGCTGATGGGAATGTTTCAAAACAATGCAGGTGGTGCATGGGACAATGCTAAAAAGAGCTTTGAAAAAGGTGTTGAATATAACGGGACAATGCATTACAAAGGTTCCGAAATGCATAAAGCTTCCGTAACAGGGGACACCGTTGGGGATCCGTTTAAAGATACTTCGGGCCCTTCCATGAATATTTTGATCAAGCTGATGTCTATTGTCTCATTGGTAATAGCGCCATCACTTGCAAAGATGGATTGGGGTTACGGCAAAGAAACAGCAGGTATGCATAAAATGGAATGCTGTGGAGGCAAAATGGAAGGTGCTGCAATGATGAAAGGCATGAAATGCGACATGACAAAATGCGCAAACATGAGCATGGAAGAATGTGCGGCTTATTGCGACAAGATGGGTTGCACTGCTGCTGAAAAAGAATTTTGCCTGAAAAATTGCAAGGGAGGGTTGGAAGCTTCCGTCTGTATGCCGGGTTGTAATCTGAAGTGTACTTCAAAAGAAATGTGCGCCAAAACGTGTGGTGCATCCTGCATAGCACATCATGTCAATTAAACCAGGGAAATCACCCTTCAGATAAAGAGGTTTTAAATACATCTTTAAAAACTAATCTGCGCATCTGTGTTTTTCTTCTCCCTCTCAATTCTGAAAATCAGGTATATCAAAAAGAAAGTAATTGCTATTGACGACAGAAGCATTATTTTTTCATCTGAAGCAGTGCCAACAGTTTCGGGGTCAAAGCCAATTTTATTTTGCTGCACAAGAAATGTCAAAACAACAGCCGCGGCATTGTTTATAAAATGAGCAAGCATGGGCAGCCACAGGCTTCCGCTCCATACTAATAAATATCCGAGAAAAATTCCCAAAACCATTCTTGGCAGGAAACCATAAAACTGTAAATGAATGGCGCTGAAAATTGTGGCAGTAATTAAAATGGCTGCATGATTATTTTTTGTCATTTGTAAAAATATCTTTTGCATAATTCCCCTGAAAAATAATTCTTCCCCGAGTGCCGGCAGCAAGGCAACAATAAAAATATTTGATAACAATGAAGTGATGGAAGTCCCCGCAAGGAATGCTTCTGTTAATCGTGCTGCTTCATCTTCTGAACGTTTCATCCACTGTTCCACTGATGCTAACGAAGAAGGTAACTTCAGATACCCGTTAATTTCCACCATCCAGTTAATAAAAGGCATGGAGGCAAATAAAATTATTATAACCAGTAAAAAAGA
>DATEMK010000285.1:0-18060 GCA_035275625.1 Bacteroidia bacterium | reverse complement strand
ACTTTTTTATTTTCTCCGCAAATTATTTCAGCAGAATAAATCCCGGCAGTTAATTTCGTACTGCGAATTGTGAATTGTGAATTCAGAATATTTTCCGACAAAACCAATTTTCCGATCATATCATAAACACTGATTGAAATTTTTTCATTCGCAGCATTTGAAATTTCAAAAACAAAATCACCGGATGAAGGATTCGGATAAACACTTACATCAAAATTATTCACAGGAATTAATGTTCCATCTTCTTTACATGGCACACTAACCGCCACCAATGCAGAGGTTTTTGAACAACCATTGCTGTTTGTTACCTGCACCCTGTAATTTCCGCCAATAGTAGCCGTATAATTTGATAAAGTTGCTCCTGAAATATAGTTGCTGCCTTTTTTCCATTTATAAGTTAATCCTCCCCCGGTGTTTGCCTGTAATACCACACTTCCGCCTGCACAGAACGTTGTCGGTCCCTGGGGCGTTATGGTTGCATTTGGCTGTGCATTGACAGTTAAAACTGTTCCGGTTGATGTAGTTTTTGAACACCCGGTCACTGAGTTTGTCACAATCACTTTATATGTTCCGCTTATTGTTGCAGTATAAAATGATTGAGTGGCTCCTGAAATATAATTTCCGCCTTTCAGCCATTGATAGGTGCGGTTAGCGCCTGTTGGTGCGTTCAGGACTACACTTTCATTTGCACAAAAAGTAGTAGGTCCTGCAGGAGTTATAGTTGCTGAAGGAAGCTGGGTAACCGTTACAACGACTGCAGAAGAAGCAGCCGTACCACAAGTGTTGGTTATTGCCACCGTATAACTTCCGTTAGCAGTTGCAGAGTAATTTTGATTGGTAGCTCCTGAAATATTAGTTCCGTTATTTTTCCATTGATAAGCATATCCCCCGCCTGTATTGGCAGCTAAAATTACACTGCTTCCATTACAAATTGTAGTGGAACCCTGGGGTGTTATTAATGCTGATGGAGCAGATGTTGCAACAAGCCAATTGGAAAATACGAGTGGTCCCTGGAATCCGCACCAGAGAAAATCAATTACCGAGCAAACATAGTTGCCCCCGGTTGTTGCATTATAAGATTGCCCGGTTGCACCGCCTATTGCTACTCCGTCCCTGTACCATTGAAATGAAGGTGATTGGTAAAAATTATTACTGTTGATGGAAAGGGTTACCGATCCGCCACCGCATAAGTTTAGCGAGCCTGAATTAGTAATTGTTATATAAGGTTGCAACCACGGATTATTAAAATCAGTTACCGTATAAGGTGCTGCCGAAAACATTCCGCAGCCATTATTAATTTGAACCGAATAATTTGCATTATGCCCAACCTCTAACTGAAAACTGTTTGAATTAGGAACCGGATGTGTATCTTCAAACCAAGTATAGATATACCCTGAACTATTGTTGGTTTCAAGGCGGACTGATGTTGAGCCGCACCATCCCCCGAAGCCGGCATATGTGATGGTGGGGGTTAATGCCTGGCTTATTGTTACAGTAGTTGCCGCAGAAGTTGCTGTACAACTTCCTAATGTTACAGCTACCGTATAGCTTCCTGCCTGGGAAGCAGTATAAGTTTGCGCTGTTGCTCCTGAAATATTAGTTCCGTTTTTTTTCCATTGGTAAACATAGCCTGTTCCCGCAGATGCGTTGAGGAGCTGCGATCCTCCGGTACAAATATTTGCAGTGCCTCCGGGAGTGATAACAGCGCTTGGCTGTGTATTTACAGTAACTGAAATTGCATTTGATGTAGAGCTTCCGCAGGGATTGGTTACAATACACCTGTAGCTTCCTGCCAGGTTAGCTGAATAGCTTACTGTCGTTGCGCCTGAAATATTTACCGAATTCTTCTGCCACTGGTACGTTATACCTGCGCCTGAATTAGAAGAAAGAAGCTGTACATTGCTGTTGCTGCAAAATGTAGTAGGACCTCCTGCGGTAATATTGGCTGCAGGTGCTGAAGTATAAACTGTAACGAAAACAGTATTTGATGTTCCGCTGCCGCAACTATTTGTTACAAGGCAAGAAAAGTTCCCGGATGCAGTCGCAGAGTAGGTTTGCGAAGTTGCTCCTCCAATGTTACTGCCATTCTGTTTCCACTGATACGTTACACCCGTGGCAGGTAGCGCTGTAAGTAACACGCTGCTTCCCGTACAAAATGCGGTAGCTCCACCGGCTGATATTGTTGGTGCAGGAATCGTATTTACAGTTACAGAAATTGCATTACTTACTTTGCTGCAGCCTGTGGCAATTATTCTCACTAAGCAGGTATATGAACCTCCGGCAGTTGCAACATAAGAATTAGCAGTAGCTCCTGAAATATTAATTCCGTCTTTAATCCATTGATAAGCATATGCGGCACCGGTTGGTGCGGCATTTAATGTAACGCTTCCGCCTGAACAAAATGTGGTAGAACCACCTGCGGTAATAGTCGCACTGGGCAGTGTGCATATTGTATAATTGATCACCAGCTTTGGACGTTTTACCGGATCGCTGTAATCACTCGAAGCAAAAATTAGTCCTCTGTAGGATTGCGTCTCAGACTGCATTCGTAACAAAAAGCCAAAGCTTGTTGACGGATTATTTTTCATATCTGTGACCAGTGCCGTTACATCAAGATTTGTAAAATCCTGAGTGCTGCCGGTGCTTGCCGGAATACTTGCCTGGTTTTGAGTGGTGGTTACCGGTTGATTATTCCATGTAACAGTATTTTCCTGCCAGCTTCCCGTTATCCTTTGCAAATAAGAAGCATTAGGTCCATATTGTATGTGATTAAAATTTGAATTATTCGGATTGTAATACAGTGAAAGGTTTGCACTGTTAATAACGGAGTTTGCAGGTACTCCGCTAAGATCAAACTGTACTAATGTCCGTACTGTAAACCAATTCCCGTTAATTGTCCACATTCCCGCTAAAAATTCAGAACTTGTTGCATTATTTGCATTGGGTGAATAGCTGTCTATCCGTGCGTCTTTACCTCCGGCTGAATCGGGCTGAAGAGTAATCGTTATTTGTGCATGAAGCGCCAGGTGCGCCAGGAAAAATACTGCGAGTAACAAGTAATATTTTTTCATTGAAGAAATGGTTTTTGTCATGGTGGCAAATATGAAGGTAATTAAATTGTGCTGCAATAATATTATAGTATGATTTTTTACAGCAGGCAAGTTAAGAAAAAGAAAGCTAAAAAACACTGTGCTTTAAACTGGTTTTTGTTTCGGAAAAGTCAGCCATGATAACAATAGAAAAATAAAAATCAATCCTGTACAAATAATCGGGGGCAAAAAAGTAAAAATGGCCATCAGGATAAAGCAAGCTCCAAAAACAATTACATTAATTCCAACCACTCCTTTAAGTATGTTTTCATCTGCTTTCTTTTTCAGTAAATACAAATTAATCCATCCTCCTAAAATGCATAGCAAAGGCAGGCAGGCGCTCAGCGAAATCAGTATGTCATTCATTGAAGGATCAAAACCTCCTCCCAAATCCTTTTTATAAGTATTCATTAAATCCATAAGTTGCTTTTCTGATTCATTCTCAGGTAGAGGATTATTTAAAAAGCTCAGGGAATGCAGCCCTGCTGTGAGCAATTGCAAAATAATAGCAGCTTTCAGCCAGAACGTGTGCTTCTTTAACATACAAATAAGATTAAATTATTTATTTTATTCAAGAACAATTTTCCTTGTTACCACTTCCTTGTCGCCTGAAATTTTTAAAAAATAAATTCCTTTCGGATGATTTGATAAATCAAGTTCCGTGTTTCGCGTTTCAGGTTCCTGGTTGTTCAAAATTATTTTTCCAAAAATATCATAGACAGTTAAAGATTGGAAATTGATCCCTCCCGAGGAGGGAGAAGCTTGAAGATTGAATTTTCCACTGGCTGGATTAGGAGAAATAGAAATATTCTCACTCAGCGAATTTTCAATGATGCCGGTACCAAGCGGAACTGAACAACAATTTCCTCCGGCAGAAATATTATATATTCCGCTCCAGCATCCGTATTGTGTATAGTGAAACAAAAGTTTTGTGCTGTTAAACTGATCAAAGAAATAATCTGCAACCTGGTCAGGCGTATTACATCCGCCCTGGTTTGTGGAATCGTCACAATCGGTATTGCAAATTATATATTGATAACCGTTAGGATTGTTATAGGTGGCTGCGGGTACAAAATTTATTTGTGTAATTGCTGCTGAAACACCGTTAATAGATTTTTGAGAGGGCCAGGGAGTACAGTGGATATTTGAGGAATTGTAGTAGCCGGCAAAAATCACCTGCGTAACATCGCTCACATAAGCCCCGCTGATAATGATGGAATCATTTTCATACCCGGTGATTCCTATTTTGAGGTTTGCAATATTCGTATCCACATTAATGCGCAGAATTCCCCCGTCATAATTTGAAAAGATGGCCACATCTCCGGAAGTACCGCAGAAAGCAGGACCCTGCGAAAAACTTTTCATGGGAATTAAAATTAGAAACAGAAGAAATAGTCCGTAAATTTTTTTCATTGGAACTGATTTAGCAAAGTAAAATTAAAAATAAAATTGAATTGCGCTTAAACCCTGAAGAAATTACCTTTTAAAAATAAAAAAGAAAGGCAGCATCATACTGCCTTTCCTAAACAAAAACCTAAACAAAAGTTTCTTTAATAGTGAAACCGGATGGCTCCAAATACATTTCTTCCTGGCGCATTAATCCCGCTTGCAAATGTGCGGTACTGCGTGTCAAAAATATTGTCAATTCCGCCCTGGAGCGTAACCAGTTTATGCACTTTGTATGAAACATGGAAATTTGCAGTCAGCCATGCAGGTATTCCGTCAGGAGTTGCATACTGAGGGTTGTCTTCTCCACCGCCATAATCTTTCATCTTTTTCCAGCCATTATAATTTATAATAAAATCAGAGCTGAAATTATTATTGATATATGTAAAAGCCAGTTGACTCATGAAAGGCGGTATGTGATCAAGCGGAGCATCTGATGTATCGGTTTTAACTCTGCCGTAAGTGTAATTAATTCCAAACTTTAACATGAAATGTTCGCTTGTTTGTGAAATAAGGTTGGAAGAAACTCCATACATATATGCTTTATTTTTATTCTGGTTTGCATAGACCTGACTAAGGGTTCCGTCATATAAAATAGAATCCTGCCCGTTGTATTTGAATTCATCAACCACAGCCACATCTATAAAAGTTGTATAATAAACAGCATTTTCCCAGCGTGTTTTGCTGTTGAAAATTTTTGCGATGCCAATCTCGTAATTAATAGTTTTTTCGGGTTTTAAGTCAACATTCGGAACAATTACTCCACCGGAAGGCGGTACAAAAACTTTGGCAAGGTCATCTACATTTGGCACACGAAAGCCTGTTGAAAAAAGAGCCGATAATTTTAAATCATCAGTCGGAGAATGTATCAAACCAATGCTTCCCGAATAGACGGGTGTTTTCTGGTCCAGCGTGGTATATGGAAGATGAAAAAGAAGCGCTGTATCAACCAACGTGGAATGCAGTGAAGAATACCCGACACGGAATCCATCGTTCAGGGTCAGCTGTTCATTTATTTTCCAGGTATGCGAGATGTAGAAGGCATAGTTATTCATTGTATTGTCTCCATCCGGATAACGTGTATCCCAATTCGCGCTGGTATCAACTACAATATTCTCACGTGTTGCCGTTGAAGTCAGCATGTTCAATTGCGCATCAAGTCCGAAACGGATGTCATGTGATTTTATGGTTTTTTGAAAGTCAAGGTTGGCGCCAATCACATCTACATTTTCAACGCGGTGAGTCAGGAACCTGCTGCCGAAATTTCTGTTGTGGCGGCTTTCTTCAATTTTCTGATAATTCAAACCAAGGTGAACGTTTTGAAAAAGACTTGCCTCATTTTTAAAATTCCCGTCATAAGCTGCAAGCAACCGTTCCTGCGGGCCATAATACCATTCAGCGGAATTTAGCGCGGCAATATCTGCAAGACCTCCTGTGGGATTATCTGTCAGGCGGTCATAGCGGGGAACATCGGTTGAATTGGAATATTGAACATTCAGGCCATGCGATAAATGGTCGTTCTGCTGAAACAGAAATTTTTGTACTACGTCATATTGAGAGTACCCGCTTTGCACCTGCCGGTAACGGTTGCCATTCCGTACAACCGAATCTGTTTCGTTAAATCGCTGTGCATAGTAAAAACGTTCTCCATAGTGCTGTGTATAAAAAGGATTTTGATTCATACCGCTCATGAGATCATCAAATTTTGAATAGGTGAATGAAGTAAACGAAGCGAATTTTTTTAACCCGATATTAAAATCTAAATGCCCGGTCGCTTCATTGTCCACACTGCCGTAGCGGGAAAACGCATTTACTTTAAGGTTTAAATTTTTATCGCCTGTTGCCAGCAATGGCTTTTTAGTATAGAGATGAATAACGCCTCCCAGCGCATCGCTTCCATAAATAGTAGAAGACGGACCATATAATATTTCAACCCTGTCAAGCGAATTATTATCAGTAGTCACAATATTCTGTAAATGACCCGCGCGATAGATAAGATTGTTCATCCTCACTCCATCAATGACAAGCAGGATACGGCTTGCTTCAAAGCCCCGGATAACGGGGCTTCCGCCTCCCAGCTGGCTTTTCTGAACAAATACATTTCCCGTGCTCATTATCAGATCGGCTGTTGATTGTGATTGTGTATTTTCAATTTCTTTTGCCTTAAGCACCTGTACTTGCTGTGCAACTGTTTTTTTGGTTTCCTCTGTTTTGTTGGCAGAAATAACCACCTCATCAAGGCTTATTGTTTTGTTTTGCGTGGTATCGTTTGTATTTTGTGCTGACATTCGCATAGAAAACAAAATAAAAAATAGTATTATATAAGTTTTTTTATTGTTCATGATTTATAAATTTTTAAGTTTAGTTTAGTATAACAATTAATAATAATGAATACATCACAAATCAATGATGATTCAGAAACTTTTAAAGAAAGAAATGTTTTTACTATGCGAACCGTGGCGGGGGCGACAAAACATCGGGATGAAAAGAACTGTGCGTTTGAAAGAGTTCATAAAAATTTTCCTGTTGCTTTTCAAAAAAAATAATTTCACTGACACTGCCGGGATAAATATAATCCAGCGTTATAAGGTCTGTTAGCTGCGAAGGAACTTCGCTGCCGGGATTCGTATTATTATTGGTGATTAAATCTTTAATTCTTTGAAGAATGTTTTCTTCTTCGGTATCATTTATAGCAAGCAATTCGATTTTGTCGCCATTTATCTGAAATGATTTTATATCATACATTTTTCCATTGATGGAAATCTCATCTTCTTTAATCCTGCTCCGCTTATATTCGCTCAGCGTAAGCGATAGCTTTTCAAAACGGCTTTGGCTGTTTCTCAATTTCTTCTGCATTTCAAATTGCACATAAGATTGCCTCATTTTATAAATAAGCAGTAATCCGCCCGATTGAAGCAGGCAAACTAAAAGCAGTATAATATAGCCAGTCCGTTTCACTTTCTTTTCTTAATTGAACAGGGCAAATGTAGGAAAAGAATTATTTGGTAGTTGGGTAAGTATGGTGAATAGGCAATTAAGCTCATTGAGGTATTGATTTGTTTTCAGAATAACCGTTTTCCTGATTACCCAATTCCGTAATCTCTTAAGTTTGCAGCCTATCAACTTATTTTGTGACACAGCTCCAGGGAATTCTTTTTGCGCTATGCACCACTTTATCATGGTCAATCGGAATTTTCCCCTTTACGCAGGCTGCACGAAGGCTCGGTTCAAACACGCTGAATCATTTCAGGCTGTTGCTTGCTGCGGTAATGCTTGCTGCAGCTGCTTTGATAATTGATTCCGGAAATTTTACACAAATATTTTCAACCGCTTATTTGTATTGCTGGTTATGGCTCAGTCTTTCTGGAATCGTTGGATTAACCATCGGAGATTATTTTGTTTTCAAAGCATTTGCCATTTTCGGTGCGCGTATCGGCAGCGTCCTCAATACGCTTGCGCCCGCGGCTGCTTTGCTTATTGGAAGCCTCCTTCTGGGCGAACACATTAACATGATTGGAATGATCGGAATGGCAATCACTATTATAGGAGTTATCGGCATCAGCTTCGGAAGAAAAGAACGCCAGGCAATCCCCGACCACGGGCACGGAAGCAAGCTCAAAGGAATCATCACCGGGATCCTCGGAGCCGTTTGCCAGGGTGTAGGTTTAGTGCTCTCAAAGAAAGGAATGATCAATGTTGCTTCCGAAATCACTATTGCTCCCATAACCGCCACATTCATGCGTATCGCGGCTGCCACCGCCACACTTTTTATTTTCACCTTGCTGTTTGGAAAAATAAAAACTGTCCTTGCACCTGTTTTTTCCAATCGCCAGCAGGGAATAAAATATGCTGTGGCAGGAACCATCTGCGGACCGTTTCTGGGGGTCACCTGTTCGCTGGCCGCCATCCGTTATATAGATGTATCGGTTGCGCAAACTATTTTCTCACTCGTCCCGGCCGGGGCACTGATGATCTCATTTTTGTTTTATAAAGAAAAAATTTCTTTTCAATCTTTGATCGGAGTAGTCGTTGCCATCAGCGGAGTTGTTATTTTGATCTGGAGAGATTATCTGCAACAGGCAGTTCGCTTTTAAAATTGAATTCAGAGTGATGAAGGGATGGGCATCTTAAAACTCTCTGATGAAATCAAAATTACCAGATATGTTTATATTTTGCCCCTGCATAAATCCAACTCCTTCGAAACTACCTGTTACTCTGCCCCCTACAGGTCCAAATTGAGTTAAAATTGTAGTACCCATTGAAGGAATAGAATGCAGTGTGTTTTGATTAATTGAATCTGTTAATTGAATAATGATATTACATGAAGCGCCCATACCATCATTCCAGGTATATGACCCCGGAACAGTACCACATATACCCACATGGAAAGCAACTTCATAATTAGAAGTGGATTGATCATGTACAAGAAAAATATAGTTAGTAATTTGACCAGGGCTGGTAGAATCTGGTACCACATTAAAATAATCATTAGTGAAAGGTCCGCCATCTAAAACAAAATTGTTACCCAAGGAAGTTATGGTATCACATAAATATAAATCACCGACATTTAAAATATCGGGAGCGTTAAGACTTGTGACAGCCTGCTGAAAACTGTTAATCGTGTTATAAGCATTCAAATCAAGCTGCGCATTTGGAATTGAGATCAAATTAAAACTTCCATTGGAAGTATATTGAAAAAGCGCAAAAGCCAAATTATCAGTAAGAATTACAATCCCATCAATAGCTTCACCAGAGCAGGTCTTGAGTATTCCGATTATTCTTGTAGGACATGGAATCACCAAATCAGGTACAATAAAAGTTTGATTACTTGATAAAGCAGGAATATTTTCTAATTGACTGTTTAAAACAGCTCCTCCGTTATTACTTGATAAAACCTGCGCTGTTAAAGCCATTCCTGCCGGAACTTGTCCCTGCCATTCTCCATTTTGATTAGTCAAAGTTGTAGCCCATCCATTAACAGTTACTACAATATTAGGAACAGGGATTCCATTACAATCTACAACTTTTCCTTTTATCAGAGGGCTGTTTGTTCCAATATCACAATTCCACCAGCTAAAATGATTTACCGATCCCACATAATTATTACCAACTTTATTTGCCGTGCCTTCTTCTTTCCACAAAGAAGTTGTTTCGTCAAAAAACCAAAGAGGAATAGTCGCAGGAGCAGATGAAAGCTGAGAGGCGGCTATAGATAAAGTTAATGTTGCGGAAGTTCCGTTTGCAAGCTGCAATACCTCACCGCTGCTGCCGGTTAATTCAACTCCAAGCATTCCATAGGTATAAAGGGCAACATCCTGGTTATTCAAATCTTTCCCCAACAGATCACCACCGGGAATCATAAATCCAAAATTTATGTCATCAGGCGAAAGATGTTTTACAATTAAATTTACTGTTCCTGTGTAAGTGCTGCCGGTAGTGGTTACAAAAGAATTCGGCTCAAATGCAGCAGATGAGCCATCGGGTAAAGAAATTGTTCCGCCTGCGGAAGAAGAAAAATTTTGTGTGCCTGCATTGCTTAATAGAATAATGCGCACATAGTTTACTGTATTTCCCGAAGCAATAAAACCATGCGCACGTTTAAAAAAACCTGTTTTTACAAATTGCAAAACACAACGGTCTTTATTTACATTCAAATCTTTTAAAACAAAAGTTCCGTACTGATTAGTTGCAGTTGTTTGTCCGTAAGCTGTCACTGTTACTCCGATTATAGGAGCATTGCTTTCATCCAGCACCATTCCGGTAACGGTTGTTCTTAAACTGTTGCTGTTTCCATAGTCAATAGCTGCAACATCAGGTTTATCTTTTTTACAACTAAAAATAAAGAAGATGGAAAGAGAAATTAAAGCGAAGAGGAGAGATAGTTTTTTCATGATTGACAGGCTTATTATTTACAAGATGCTGAAACATGTCAATAAGTTGCACAAAGAGAATAAAAATAAAAATGCCCCTCATTTCTGAAGGGCATTTTATAAGTACGGCAACGACATACTATCCCACACATTTCGTGCAGTACCATCTGCGCTAATGGGCTTAACTTCTCTGTTCGGAATGGGAAGAGGTGGACACCATTGCTAAAGTCACCATAATTATCATAATAACATATTTTAGAAGAAAACACATTTAAGAACATCATTGATAAAAAGCTTATGGGTAATTAGTATTGCTCGGCTTTGACATTACTGTCTTTACACCTGCAACCTATCAACGTCATAGTCTTTGACGACCCTTATAAAGAAGTCTTATCTTGAGGCAAGTTTCGTGCTTAGATGCTTTCAGCGCTTATCTTAACCGGACGTAGCTACCCTGCGCTGCAGCTGGCGCCACAACAGGTACACTAGAGGTCCGTCCGACTCGGTCCTCTCGTACTAGAGTCAGGCCCTCTCAAACTTCTAACGCCCACAACAGATAGGGACCGAACTGTCTCACGCATGTAATCCACTGGTTCTTCACCAGGGCATGGACTATACCTTCATCCCGAATGCTTATCGGGAGATTGGCGTATTAGCATCTCAAAAATTTGAAACACTCTCTCCTTTCGGATCAGTCTCTACGGGGTCAATCCAGAATACTAACTGAACGACTTCCCTCGGTATTACCCTCTCCACCAGTTTTGAACATGAAGGAGGGCTTCACCGATATGAGCCAATTTAATTTTTCAGGGAATTACTTCCCAGCAACGCAGTGATTGTTGGTCTACGTTCTGAACCCAGCTCGCGTGCCACTTTAATGAGCGAACAGCTCAACCCTTGGGACCTTCTCCAGCCCCAGGACGTGACGAGCCGACATCGAGGTGCCAAACCTCCCCGTCGATGTGAGCTCTTGGGGGAGATCAGCCTGTTATCCCCGGCGTACCTTTTATCCTATGAGCGATGGCCCTTCCATGCGGAACCACCGGATCACTATATCCGTCTTTCGACTCTGCTCGACTTGTAGGTCTTACAGTTAAGCACCCTTATGCTATTGCACTCTGCGCACGGTTACCAAGCGTGCTGAGGGTACCTTTGAAAGCCTCCGTTACTCTTTTGGAGGCGACCACCCCAGTCAAACTACCCACCAAACACTGTTTTCCGGATAACCGGAATTAGACTCCAAATGAATAAAGGGTGGTATTTCAAGGTTGACTCCACGAGAGCTAGCGCCCCCGCTTCAAAGTCTCCCACCTATCCTACACATTATTCATCCAAAGTCAATGTTAAGTTGTAGTGAAGGTGCACGGGGTCTTTCCGTCCCGTTGCGGGTAATCGGCATCTTCACCGATACTACAATTTCACTGAGCTCATGGCTGAGACAGTGCCCAGATCGTTACACCATTCGTGCAGGTCGGAACTTACCCGACAAGGAATTTCGCTACCTTAGGACCGTTATAGTTACGGCCGCCGTTTACCGGGGCTTCGATTCAAAGCTTTGTATTGCTACTAACCTCTCCTCTTAACCTTCCGGCACCGGGCAGGTGTCAGGCCTTATACTTCATCTTTCGATTTTGCAAAGCCATGTGTTTTTGTTAAACAGTCGCCTGGGCCATTTCACTGCGGCTCCTCGCGGAGCACCCTTTTTCCCGAAGTTACAGGGTTAATTTGCCGAGTTCCTTGGCCATGATTCACTCAAGCACCTGAGAATATTCATCTCGACTACCTGTGTCGGTTTGCGGTACGGGTGGTACAAGTATAAGTTTAGAAGTTTTTCTCGGAAATATGATTAGGGTCATTATCCACTCATCCGAAGACTTGTGGTACTGTCACCTTCGACAGGACTTACGGGTTTTCCAATAAATCCTATATCTACAGGCTTTAACGCGAACATCCGTTGCCGCGCAGACCTTTCACTATTTCGTTACTCCATCACTACTTGCACCAGTATGGGAATATTAACCCATTGGCCATCGCCTTTTCCCTTCGGATACGGCTTAGGTCCCGACTGACCCTGATCCGATTAACGTTGATCAGGAAACCTTAGTCTTACGGTGTGAGGGTTTCTCACCCTCATTATCGTTACTTATGCCTACATTTGCTTTTCCAACATCTCCAGCACAGCTTACGCTACACCTTCAGTGTCGTTGGAATGCTCCCCTACCATTCCGCATTGCTGCGGAATCCATAGCTTCGGTAATATGCTTAATGCCCGAGTATTATCCACGCCCGATCGCTCGACTAGTGAGCTGTTACGCACTCTTTAAATGAATGGCTGCTTCCAAGCCAACATCCTAGCTGTCAAAGCAATCGGACCACGTTTAATCAACTTAGCATATATTTGGGGACCTTAGCTGATGGTCTGGGTTCTTTCCCTCTCGGCGCGTGACCTTAGCACCCCGCGCCTCACTCCCGAGTATATGTCAATAGCATTCGGAGTTTATCTGGGTTTGGTAAGCGGTGAAGCTCCCTAGCCCAATTAGTGCTCTACCTCTATGACATTTAACCTCGAGGCTGTTCCTAAAAACATTTCGGGGAGTACGAGCTATTTCCCAGTTTGATTAGCCTTTCACCCCTACCCTCAGTTCATCCGAAAACTTTTCAACGTTTACCAGTTCGAACCTCCAGACCGTGTTACCGGTCCTTCATTCTGACCAAGGGTAGATCACAAGGTTTCGCGTCTACTCCCACTGACTGTTCGCCCTATTCAGACTTGCTTTCGCTTCGGCTCCATCCTTTGAGGATTTAACCTTGCCAGTGAGAAGTAACTCGTAGGCTCATTATGCAAAAGGCACGCAGTCATCCCGAAGGACTCCTACCGCTTGTAAGCGCATGGTTTCAGGTTCTATTTCACTCCTCTGTTCGAGGTTCTTTTCACCTTTCCCTCACGGTACTGGTTCACTATCGGTCTCTCAAGAGTATTTAGCCTTACCGGATGGTGCCGGCAGATTCCCACAAGGCGTCTCCGACCTCGCGGTACTCAGGATACTGCTATCTACAATATTTTTACGCTTACGGGATTATCACCCTCTATGATGCTTCTTTCCAAAAGCTTCAGCTTTGATATTGATTGAATGTTGCAGTCCTACAACCCCGCATTTGCCTTAACAATTGCGGTTTGGGCTGTTCCCTGTTCGCTCGCCACTACTTAGGGAATCACTAGATTGTTTTCTCTTCCTCCAGGTACTTAGATGTTTCAGTTCTCTGGGTTTTCTCTCCTTGCGGAGTGTCCGTTCTTCAAACGGACGGGTTTTCCTATTCGGAGATCTCCGGATCAAAGGTTATTTGCACCTTCCCGGAGCTTATCGCAGCTTATCACGTCCTTCTTCGTCTTTGAGAGCCAAGGCATCCACCATGCGCCCTTAATTACTTTTTTATCAATTTAATAATGTATTCTTCGCAGAATACAGAAGTTTGATGTGTCTTTAATGTATTTTCTTCCAATATGTCAAAGAACGTGATGAGGATTGAAGAGTGAATATTGAAAATTGAATATTTCAATTTCGTTTCTTCTTTCGCTCATTGGAGGAGAATATTGGATTTGAACCAATATCTTTCCGCGAAAGCGGTTTGCTTTTCTTATTAAGCTAATTCTTCTTATTTCAAGTTAATGGTCTTTACCGTTGTAAAGATTTTGGTGGAGAATATCGGAGTCGAACCGATGACCCCCTGCTTGCAAAGCAGGTGCTCTAGCCAGCTGAGCTAATTCCCCAGAACGATTTGTTGGTAGTCCCGAACAGATTTGAACTGTTGACCCCTACATTATCAGTGTAGTGCTCTAACCAGGCTGAGCTACGGGACTATTTCAGTAGGCAGTTGGCAGTAGGCAGTTGGCTGTATTGCCAACGATCAACTACTATAGTTCCCGTCTGCCGTTGGTGGTGTAAACGAAGACACTTTTGACTCGTTGTGGGTAATGTCAATAAGATTAGAAGATAAATAGGAAATAACAAACCGGATGAAAACTCTCCAGAAAGGAGGTATTCCAGCCGCACCTTCCGGTACGGCTACCTTGTTACGACTTAGCCCCAGTCATTGGTTTTACCTTGGGCGACTCCTTGCGGTGATCGACTTTAGGTACCCCCAACTTCCATGGCTTGACGGGCGGTGTGTACAAGGCCCGGGAACGTATTCACCGTACCATTGCTGATGTACGATTACTAGCGAATCCAGCTTCATGAGGTCGAGTTGCAGACCTCAATCCGAACTGAGACCGGTTTTAAGGATTAGCTCCATGTTGCCATGTGGCTGCCCATTGTACCGACCATTGTAGCACGTGTGTAGCCCTGGACGTAAGGGCCGTGATGACTTGACGTCATCCCCACCTTCCTCACCGCTTGCGCGGGCAGTCTCATTAGAGTCCCCAGCATGACCTGTTGGCAACTAATGATAGGGGTTGCGCTCGTTACGGGACTTAACCCAACACCTCACGGCACGAGCTGACGACAGCCATGCAGCACCTAGTTTCGTGCAATTGCTTGCTGCCATGTTTCTACGGCATTCACTAACTTTCAAGCCCAGGTAAGGTTCCTCGCGTATCATCGAATTAAACCACATGCTCCTCCGCTTGTGCGGGCCCCCGTCAATTCCTTTGAGTTTCAACCTTGCGGTCGTACTTCCCAGGTGGATTACTTAATGCTTTCGCTCAGAGGCGTGCTGTGTATCGCACACTTCGAGTAATCATCGTTTAGGGCGTGGACTACCAGGGTATCTAATCCTGTTTGATCCCCACGCTTTCGTGCCTCAGCGTCAGTTACAGTTTAGCGAGCTGCCTTCGCAATTGGTGTTCTGTGTCATATCTAAGAATTTCACCTCTACATGACACATTCCGCCCGCCTCAAATGTACTCAAGACACATAGTTTCAATGGCAGTTTCTCTGTTGAGCAGAGAGATTTCACCACTGACTTGCATGTCCGCCTACGCACCCTTTAAACCCAATAAATCCGGATAACGCTCGGGTCCTTCGTATTACCGCGGCTGCTGGCACGAAGTTAGCCGACCCTTATTCTCAGAGTACCATCAATCCAGTTCACGAACTGGATATTTGTCCCCTGTAAAAGAAGTTTACGACCCATAGGGCCTTCATCCTTCACGCGGCATGGCTGGATCAGAGTTGCCTCCATTGTCCAATATTCCTTACTGCTGCCTCCCGTAGGAGTCTGGTCCGTGTCTCAGTACCAGTGTGGGGGATCATCCTCTCAGACCCCCTACCGATCGTTGCCTTGGTGGGCTGTTACCCCGCCAACTAGCTAATCGGACGCATGCCCATCTTTAACCTCCGGAGATTTAATCATTAAAGGATGTCCTTCTGTGATTTTATGCGGTATTAATTCACCTTTCGGTGAGCTATTCCCCAGTTAAAGGTAGGTTGCATACGTGTTACGCACCCGTGCGCTACTCTCATATCAGTATTGCTACCAATAATCCCGTACAACTTGCATGTATTAGGCCTGCCGCTAGCGTTAATCCTGAGCCAGGATCAAACTCTCCATTGTAAGTTTGTCTAAGCCCCACCCCCTGCCCCTCCCCGAAGGGAGGGGAGGAAGGTGAGTCATTTTTGTGTCTATCTCCGTGTCTCTCTTTTGAGGGAGAGGGGAATGAAGATAAACTATTCTCTCAGGTTTTCATTTTCTCTGTTTCCCGTAGAAACGGGATTCAGAGGGCTTGTTATTTCCAAATTATATCTTCAAAGAACGTGGTCAATTAGCTGATGTGCTGATTAGCAAATTAGCTAATTGATTGGTGAATTAAATTGGGGTTGAACCAATTCTTCGCTTTTGCGAAAGCCCCTTATGGCGTTAATTCTATTTCAATTTTGAGAGTCAAAACCGCTGTTTTGACGTATTGGTTTTTTTAATGGGGGTGCAAAAGTACTACTATTAATTACTAATGCAAACTATTTTGAAAATAATTTTTAACTTTTTTTGCCTGATGGTTTTTTTGAGGGGTGCAAATGTAGTATTTTTTAAAGATACGGTATTATTATTTTTTGGAAAGTTTTGAACAGGGTGTGGAAAAGGAAGCCGGAAGCCGGAAGACAGAGGACGGAAGTCGGAAGACGGAAGACGGAAGACGGAGGACGGAAGACAGAGGTCGGAAGCCGGAGATTGGTAATTGAAAGTTTGAGGATGCGGGATTGAGAAAAGGGGGTAAAATGGGGTGAAACGCTGTGAGGATGTGGATTCTGCGAGGGGCGTGAAGTGCTCCGCGAGTTAGGTTTAGCGCTCCGCGAGTTATGCTGTTGACAACGCGTCATTTAAAATTGTCTCCGCGAGGGTGGTTTGTGACACCGCGTCATATAAGTTTGTCTCTGCGAGTTGGGTTGGCGGCTCCGCGAGTTACCTTTTTGACACCGCGTCATATAAAATTGTTTCCGCGAATTATGTTTTTGACAACGCGTCATGCAGAAAGTGCTCCGCGCGATGCAGAATTTGAAAAAGGGGATGCGTAATGTTGGAATTTTGATGCAGGAAATGGGAAGGGGGTTGCGGAAAATTGGAGGGGTGGGAGAGGAAATGAGGAATGGGATGCGGAGGGTTTGAAGGGTGATGTAGGAAATGAAAATTATGGTGCAGGGGATGGAAATTATCTGAACTTGATTTGCCCCGATGGATCGGGACAGGTTCTGATTAAAGGAAAGGAATAATACTGTGTGGCCTAGTAGGTTGTGAGTTGTACGATGAGGGGATAATTTTTTGTTCGTTTCTTTTGCTTGTGCAAAAGAAAGAACCAAAGAAAAGCACACCACGAACGCCAACCGCTATTTTTTCTTTTCGCACATGCCAAACGCCTCTAAGCCGAAAAAATAACGGTTCGCACCGTTCGTGGACACCAGCCGCACCCGCTTATGATTATGCAAAGACATTCTACAGGGACAAATAGAATTTTCGGATTAACCTCATTGGTATGATTGGAGTTTTTTTGCGGGTATGCGGTGGGTTAGCTGGCAGGAGATGATTAATAAAATTACTTTTTTGTTAATTTACATTTTTGATTAATTCTTCCAATTCCCTTTCCCTGCGTTTATAGCCGGTTTCTTCAATTAATTTTTTTGCTTCTGTACAATGTTCACGGGCTTCACCCAATTGGTTTTGAGCCAGGTGTAACCGTCCCATTTCGAGATAATAATCTGTAAGGTACAGTTTCATACCCCCACTTTCGGCTATTTCCAGAACTTCATCCAAATCTTCCAGGGCTTTTTGGTACTCTCCATAGTGGCGATAAAAAGCAGCTCGGGCAAGTAAACCACGAGGAATGTAATCTGATGAACCTGCTTTTCGTAAGCCTTCTATTGAAGTATTCAGGTGATGCAGTGATAAATCTGCTATAAATTTAAAATCAGGCGGATTTAAAACTGCTTTACCAAAAAGTGCTTTACCAATGGCTAGATGGTCTAAGCCACTATCTAATAACCAATTATTTTGTGTTGATATTTCCAATCCATGTTCTGCTCTCTTCAAAATTTCCTCAATCTTTTCTTTTCGTTCGTTGATATTTGTTATTTGCTCATTGTTCATTGAAAGAAGCAGATTGCAATACATGTGTCCCTGTACTGAGTAAAGGTAGTGGTATCCATGTTGTTTCTTTTTTTGCCATG
>DATEMK010000284.1:0-14995 GCA_035275625.1 Bacteroidia bacterium | reverse complement strand
GTAGGTTTTATTTACCCTTTTTTACCGTCTGCTTGTACGCGATTTTTGGATGCTTTTTCAAAAATGACTTTGATGCAAATTGCCCATTGTCTGCGCGTTTAATAACTTTTTTTCTTGACATTTTATTTTTTTTTAAATTGTTAATCCACAAATATAATAATAAAAAATGTTAATGATCGTAATATTATCAAAAAAAAATTTTATCCTTTTACCGTGACAAATGATAGTATTACAATCAAATCAAAACGGTGATCTTATTACGAGTTAAGGTATAATGAAACCTTTTAATCCGCAATCCGTTTAACTCAATGGTTGGATTAATTATTTTTTTAATGTTTAACAAAAGGGCGTTCCTAAGAGTTTCGCCCTTTTTGTTTTTCTCACTTTTTTATTTTTGATTCAATACATTCCCTGACGCACTGCTCAATGCCCCGGTTTCTAAAATTCCAAGATGCGATTGTTGTTTTCCCTTCGGGGTTGGTTATTTGGATAGTGAAGTCTGAAGGATTGTAGCTCTCCGCATTATACACATTCACTTCATACTTATATTCTCTTTTCCCTTTATAAAAATAAGTTCCTCTTAATGTTGCCATGATTGTAATAATGTCAAATTTGAAATCGTAAAATACAAAATTTTCAATATACTTCTTTTAAAAGCACTTTCAAAATTATTCGTCCAAATTCAGTCATCAATTAGTCCTGATTTTGATGCGGTTTGCCAAAACGATAGCACTTCTTTTGCATTTGCGGTGTATTTTGTGGGTGACTATATACGAGTTAAAGCAGGTCTTTTTTGGGGAATGTAATTCTATATTGATACACATTAATACCTAACTTGTTAAAATAAAAATAAAAATGTGATGAAAGAAAAACAACCAAAAAAATCACACACTGTTGAAAACTTTAAAGGAAATTAAAAAAATGTCTCTAACTTTGAAAATAAAATAAAAAAAGCCCCGATTAAGGAGCTTTAAAATATGTGTCTTGGACGGCACAGAGCAAGGAAAAACCACTTTGCGTTCATTAACGAGGATTGCGGTTTAATTACTTGCGGAAACGGGTGAAGGTCGTAACTTCGCCCGTTTTTCATTTACAAATGTAGATATTTTGTAAACAGAAACAAAAGGAAAAAGTGTAATGGTGTACATTTCCTGTTTTCTGGTTAGGAAAATAAAAGTATTATCAATCCATGTCTGAATACTGCTCCCAATGCAGCCCGTTCAAAAGTTTTGGTGAATGGGACATTGACCTGTTTAAAATCGCACTGGTGTTAAAAGAAGGGCGTTCTGAGAGTTTTTTATGTGAGGGGTGCAACAACCGGACGCTTTACAAAGACGAGGACGGAATTTTTTATTTGGGAAAGCTGGTTGATGGAGAAATCAAACTTACAGAGGTGAAGATTGAGGAGCTGATGGGGGATAACCGGAAATAAAACCTTTGGTTAAACTGGTATTTTATTGCCCTTCATAATTATTAACAAAACAGCAAGATATTAACATAAAAATTAACAATGGCTTTCTAATAAATTGAACAAAAGTCACTTATGATGTTACAAAAATCATAAAACTTCATAGGGATTTAACCTATTCAAGGTTATATTTGCATTTGTATCTGAACAGCGACTGGTTTGCTTAGTATAGATACTCACCGGGAGCAGCGCAAGCTGCTCTCTTGCTTTTTATAATTCTACCACACCAAGCGGATGTCTTGGGCTTGCCTTTTTCAGAATAACAGGCAACAATCTTGCATAAAATTGCGCTCCCCCTCTTTTTCTTAAATAGCTGTTTGGCTGATACATTTGTCGCAATGAATAGGCAACCACATCAACCATTTGATGCGTTAAAGAATTTTTAGAATCTCTTAATGTAGGGTCTTCAATAACATTTGTAAGCGTTAAATTTCTTGCGCCTCCGGCAAAATATGTTCTATGATTAGGCACTAAATTAAAATGCCTCATTTTTCTGATCAACCCTGTAAGTTTTTTATCGTTTGTATTATCAGAAATTATTATTCCCTGATCATGTGCATTCTGACTACCAACAAAATTTCCCCATCCCAATGTATTTTCAAATCTATTTATCAAAGCATTCCATGCTAAATTAAAAATGTCGTCCGTTCTTCCGGCTTTATTTACACAAACGCTGATAATTCTAATGTTGCTTTGCATTGACAGCCAAATAATACATTGCTTAATAATATCCAGCCTGTCATGCTTTTTAATATTACGGATAGTTTTAGATTTAATGTTTCCTCTTATAAATTCAGCGGCATGGATTTCATCTTTAATCAGCAATCCTTTCCTTGCTTTTAAATGCCTTCTGAAAATAAGCATATTGTTTAGAAATGCTGACCAGTTACTTTCGTGCAATACAATTGCAGATAAAATAAAATGGGTGGTTTTGCTGGGCGGGACAAGTCCGGGGTCTCCGCTTTCATCAACGTACATTAAATACATAATGGATTGGTAGATTATAAATTTTAAGCGAAAATAGCAAATAATATTAATATCATAGGGAAATATCAAAAATGTTGCGATTGTAAAATATTTTATAATATATTACATTGAGATTTGTTTTTGTTAAATAATATTGTTTTCTTTGGGGCGAATTAAATTTAGTCAAATGAAAAAAAGCAAAGTGTCATCATTTCCTACATTATCTCTTGCTGCTTCTGTTGAGTTGATAACAAAGATTGTTAAATCCAGGGGAGAGGTTGTTTCGACCACAAAAGACATTTCTCTTGTAACCGGAATTGGTGAAGGGACTTTGCCATTACAGCTATCATCCTGTTGTCAATACAAAATTTATGAGAGTGGTTACGGTTCCGGATATAGACCAACAGAGTTATTTCAAAGGATTAGCATACCAACTTTTGCAGGGGATAAAAAAATTGCAGAGTTCGAGGCGTTGGGAAACCCTTCGTTATATAAAGAGCTTTTGGATGAATTTAACGGCAAGGTTTTGCCGGACGAAAAAGGACTTACGAACTATTTAATGAAAAGATATGGCTTTAAGACGTACGCAATGCCGAAAATAGTCAAATCATTTTATGAAAATTTTAGCCCATACATTGACGCTAATAATAAGTTAAGGTTTATTTTATCTAATAATGACGATCCATATACCCCCGCACCGTTATACAAGGAAACGAACGGAAACCCTGCTGTTGAGGTTGATAAAAGGGCGGGCGTGCAGCCCGTGTCTCTTGCTTCGGCTTTGACTCTAAGAGAGGGGACATATAATGTTCATATAATCGGAGAAGGTATAAATTCCACTTTAACGCTTGCTGATGAAGATGATTTTTTAATTCTTGAAGCAATGATTAATAAATTGAAGAAAAAAATCAAAGGAGAACAAAAACAAGAAATGAAAATACCAATGAATGAATAGCGGTGATGCATAAAAAAGGGGGCTGAAAGCCCCTCTAAAAATATTCGAGTGCGTACCGTTTTGAGTTGATTCCTTCCACAAGAATCAAGGGTGTCCAAAACCCTTTCCCGGTACGTGCTCACCACATTGCGCAAAGGTAGGATGCCACGTAAAGCACCACATTAGAGTGTGGGCTAACTACCGAAGGGGGTGAGAGGTTGCAACTCTTGCCCCTTTTACATTTTACAAAGTTAGAAAAATATCTCATTATCTTAGATAATTGTATAAATCATTGATTACTAAACCCAATTTATTTTCAAAAAAATTAGGTAGATAGTGGGACAAGATGTATCTTTACACCATAATTAAAACGAAAGAAAAATGAACTTCAAATCCTTACCTCAGCTTCTTGACTACTTCAAAACAGAACAAATCTGCATTGAGTATTATGAAAATATCAGATGGAAAGGAAATCCGTCTTGCCCGTTCTGCGGAACAACAAAAGCACCCTATAAAACCAATCGCGGTTATAAGTGTTCTGAAAAATTATGTCACAAAAAATTTACTGTGAAAGTGGGAACCATATTTGAAAACTCAAAAATTCCTTTTCGTATTTGGCTTGCTGCAATCTGGTTATGTACTGCTCACAAAAAAGGAATTTCATCCGTACAAGTAGGAATTGATTTAAACGTCACACAAAAAACGGCTTGGTTCGTTTTACATCGTATTCGCGAAATGCTGAAACAACAAAAGCCTGAAATAATCGGAGGCTCTAACGCTGTTGAAATAGATGAAAGTTTTATTGGAGGCCGTGAAGATGCAAAGCATTACAAAAAAAGAAGATCAGATGAAAACCCTTCATTAAAGAATGATGGCACTCCTTATGTTCCTAAAAAAGTTGTGGTTGGAATTATTGAGCGCAATGGAAATGTTATTTTGAAATATGTTCCTGCTGCTACAAAAGAAAATATGGTTCCATTCATTGAACAGTATGTTCCGAAAGGCACAAAGATTTTTACAGATGAAAGCAATGTTTATGCAAAAATCGGTACAAAGTATGAACATGGAACTGTTCAACATAATTTGAAAATTTATGTTTCCGGTGACTGCCATACAAATACAATAGAATCGTTTTGGGCTATCTTAAAGCGCGGTATTTATGGAATCTATCACCAAGTATCAGAAAAGCATTTTGAACGCTACCTGAACGAGTTTGCATCGCGTTATAATGCAAGGAAAGATACACCACAAGACAGGATTGAAAAGTTTTTAAATGATTCTGAAAGAAGATTAAAGTATGCTGATTTGATTGCTAAAACAGAAAGTGCAGGTACGGAAATGTGTGCAGTTAGAATTTGATTTTCCAAAAGATTAATTTTGCACAATGGCAAAAAAGAAAAAACGGGAAACAACTACGCACCCGTCAAATAAAAAAAAGCGTCCAAATAAGTACGAAAGCAAACTTGCTATCACAGGAACGCTTGACGATGTATTAAGGGCAAGCGTTCCTAAAAAATAAATGTTGCAATCCGGAAAGCCGTAACATCAGGTAATTGAGGAATCCTCACATCACTGGTAAATTGCAACACGTTCTTTGTTATTAAAGGTTAAACCCTGTTTAAACTTTTGCTTCGTTCACTAACGTGAAGGCAATAGCTTACAGTTCTTTTCAGATACACTGTTGAAGTTCAAAGTTTAAAAAATGATTTTTCAATTTTTGAGAGATAATTTTCAACCCTGTCCCAACTTGTATATAGCTCCCGTTTATTCGGATACTTGCGTAAAGAATCGTTTATAATCGTTTGCAAACGGATATTGTTGATACTTTTGTAATGAAAGAGGGAATGGTTTATAAAAATGTATTTCCAAAATAAAAATGGTTACAACTGAAGAAGCCAGGAAATTAGCCTTATCATTCCCCGAAGTTGTGGAACTTCCGCATTTTGAAAGAACTTCTTTTCGTGTAAACAAAAAAATATTTGCCACCATGGCTGAAAAAGAAAAGCTGGTGATGGTTAAGTTATCCCTCATTGACCAATCCGCTTTTTGTGCTTTTGATAAAACAATCATATATCCTGTTCCCGGTGGCTGGGGAAAACAGGGAGCCACCTACATTGAATTGAAAAAAATAAGAAAGTCAGTATTAAAAGATGCTCTCATCACCGCTTATTACGGAGTGGCGCCAAAAAAAATTACTGATCTGATAAAAACGAAAAGATGAGCACCGATAAAGTATGCCTCGAATGTGGTGAGCCATTAAAGGGCAGAGCCGACAAAAAGTTCTGTGATGACCAGTGCCGCAGCAATTACAACAATAAAATGAACAGCGATGTAACCGCTGAAATGCGTAACATCAATAACATTCTTCGAAAGAACAGGAGAATTTTAGAATCAGTAGTGCATGAAGATGGTAAAGGAAAAATTTCCAAAACAAAACTGATAGACAAAGGATTTAATTTTAAATATTTTACTCAAACACATACCACTCAAAAAGGAAGCACTTATAAGCTTTGCTATGATTATGGTTATTTGCCGATTGAAAACGATTTTATAATGGTAATTAAATGGGGAACTTTTTTAAATAAAGAAAATTGATTCGTGATAATTCATGTAATTAGTGGCAGTTATAAAATTTACAACAACCATTTTAAGATTCGGGCAGCAGGGCGAAAAAACCGGCTGGACATACATTATAATTCCTGCTGATATTGCCAACAAATTACAGCCTGGAAACAGAAAGGGATTTCGCACAAAGGGGAAATTAGATAATCATAAATTTTCAGGCAAGAGTTTAATCCCGTTGGGGAAGGGAGAGTTCATCCTTACTTTGGATAAAGAAATAAGAAAAGCCATTGGGAAACGACACGGAGCAATGCTCGAAGTGCAGATAGAATTTGATAAAAGCGAATACAAGCTTAATTCAGAATTTATAGAATGCTTAAATGACGAACCTGGAGCATTAAAATTTTTTAATACATTAACAGGTTCTCACCAACGCTATTTTTCAAAGTGGATTGAATCTGCAAAAACAGAAGAAACAAAAGCAAAACGAATAGCACAAGCAATCAATACATTTTTAAAGAAACAAGGTTTTCCCGAAATGCTGCGCGCTAACAGAGCAAACAGGTAATCAAACCCCAAACTGTTTCAGGTGGTGATCAAGATGGGTGTACATCAGGCGCGCCCATTCTTCTGTACTCATTTTTCCAAGCAAAGGGCTGGTGGGATGAAGTTGCTTTGCAGGGAAATTTTTTACAAGATTGTATAACTTATTTTTCTCAGCTTCAAAATCAGGGGGATTGATATTTCTTGCCACCATATCCAGTTCAGGAAAAGTTTGTGCTTTTTCTTTTGGTGTAGGCATGTCCGTTTTGAGAATAATGTGCCGCATCAGTTTTCTTAAAAACCAATTACCCCTTGGAGAAATTTTGATTTCACCATACACTTGTCGCATAGCTTCAGAATTATGCAGCAACATCTGGTTCAGATTCATTTTACCCCATTGACGTTGCGTTTGTGTGTCGAGCTTATTAATGCGCGAAAGTATTTCCTCTTTCGCTTCCGGCTGAAGAAGGTTTTTTCTCATAAGAAATATATTTTTTACGAAATTAGAAAAAAGTCAGAAGCTTGTTAGAATGCTAATCTAATTGGCCACAGATTCACAGATTTTTTATTTAAACCTTCCAATTAATCCGTGAATCTGTGGCAATTAATCATCAAAAGAAAATTTAAAGAGTTTCTTAAGTCTCATAAAACCCAACCGATCCGCCCACCCAGTTTTTATTGAGATTATATTTCACACCAATCATTTCTCCTTTGCTTAACCGTGCCATGTTAATTATCAATTCCGGCTTCGGTGATTTCGGTTCCCATAAATACAACATCCGCACTTCCACCTTTACCGCTTCATCTGGTGATTGAAGCACCGGTTCGTATTTTACTTTTTTCTGCAGCATATAATTTTCAGGATCTTCAATTTCATCAATGTCTTCTTTTGTGACATTAAATTTTATTCCGCTTCCCGAAAAAGAAAACAATGGTTTCAAAACATAATTCTCCAAATCACCAGGTATTGTTTTCAATTCATTCAGAAAATAGCTTGGAGGAATGTATTTGCTTTTTAAACGCGGCATCAAATATTTGCTGATCCTGTAAAACCAATTAGGATGTCCTGCCCATTCAACATTTACATCATCTGTCATTTTAAAATTTAATTTCAGATCATCACGTTTTATCAGTTCATCAAAAATCACGCGGTTATAAATGCGGTGTATGGGAATTATTTTTCCTTTGTTCACATAAAAAAGTTTATCGTCCTCTTTAATAATATCGCTGATGCAAACGGATTTCACTCCCAGCATTTGTTCGGTAAGCAAAAAATCAATTCGCGTATTTTGTTTCTTGGGTTCAATTTCAAGAAGGATTACATACTGAGGTTCATGATCGCCCAAAATACTTTTTTTCAAAAGCTTTACATAGCTCTCCTCATCCAGTCCTGAAAAAAGGTGATCATAATTTTCAGGAGCATAAAAATGCTGCCGGTATTTTTTTGCTAAATAATGCTGCCATCCGAACAACGAAGGAAATCCCTGCAGCTCGATCAATTGCGGATTGATTTCACCATTTTCATCTTTGCACACTCCGAAATCAATGGCAAGAAATAACGTATGCTCACTTTCATTGGGAACATTGAGGTGTGCAGGTATTGCTTTTTCTGAAACCTTCTTAAAATCATCACGCATGAGAAAAGAAATAATTCCATCACATGCTTCGTTGATTTTATGTTTAAATTCTTTCGGAATAAATACCGGTGATTCAGCCACACGAAACGGGATCGTGTAATTGAATTCAGCATTCATGTCTTTAAGAAAATCATGAAACTTTTCTTCGGTGAAAATGGAATTGTATTTTTTTCTGATTTCGGGAACCATGCTGTAAATTAAAATTAAAAAATTAAAGTGATAAAAGTATGAAACTATTAAAACAAAAAAATAATTTAAAACCCGGAATCGGAAATCTTTTTATTCCACTCCTCTTAATTGCTGCACGGCATTTTTCAAAAATCCCGGAAGAATGGTATGATGTGTCAGAAAAATTTTGTCCTTATCATTCAAATGGGCAATCATGTCATTATATTTTTGCTCCCCGTGATTTTCGATAATTTGTTTTTTCTTGTCTTCACGCTTGAAATAAAAATCCATGCCAACAACATCCGCTTCAGGATGAAACTGTGTTCCGAATATTTCATTTGAAAAACGAATGGCCATCACCGCTCTTTCCAAATTTACATGCGGGCGGATTTTTTCCAGCGCCAAAACTTCCGCTCCGATTCCTTTTATCCTGTTTTCATCAGGCTGAATCACCTGCCAGTCGCGGGAATCTACTGCATAAAAAGGTTCGGGAAGATCTTTTAATATCGGGTCATGCTTTCCTGCTTCTGTAATATGGACAGGAAAAACCCCGAATGCGGTGGACTTTCTTTTGATTACTGCAGCAATCTTAAGATGATTAGAAAGAATCTGGAAAGAATGACAAATAAAGAATGCATATTTCTTTTTCTTTTTATCATTCACATTATTATCAAAAATCCTGTCAGCAAGATCGAGATAATTTTTTTCCCATGTCCCGTCATCATGAACCGGGTCTCCGGGCCCCCCTGTTGAAATGTAAATATCATAATCCTCATCAGGAAACTCATTTTTTGCCCGCGCATCATACGTATCCCAGGTCATCGGGTACATTTGCTCGTCAATAATGTTTTTAATGCATCGCATTCCCTGGTTGGGATGGTTGCAGTACAAATCAAGAATGGCAATTTTGATTGGAGTCATCTACGAATACGAATCTGGAATCATCAACGAATACGAATTTATACGAATGTACGAATCGGGAATAAAAATGTTTTTACTTCTGAAATTAAAAATTCGTGCGAAAGTATCAAATGATTCTATATTTCTTCTTGCGCTAACCTCAAAACTCAAACTCCTCTTACTTCAACCCTGAGTTGGTCTCTTCAATAATGTAATCAACAACTTTTTTTAAATCATTTGTTCGTTTGAAAGCTTCAAGCTGGCGGTCAGCGCCTGTGCCCTGCTCGAGCATTGTGAGGATGTATTTTAATTCATGACGGCTTTCCAATCCATCTACCACATCATCCACAAATGCTAAAAGCTCATGAATCAGAATCGGAGTGGGAACTTCTTCTTCTTTTCCAAAGTCAATGAGCTTGCCGCTGATGCCATAACGTGCAGCGCGCCATTTGTTTTCCATGATCAATGCTCTTCCGTAATGGCGGAAATCAAGGTTGCTTTCCATCAGCTTCACCAGCTTTGCAACGATAGCCTGCATGAGCGCAGCAAGGGCAATGGTTTCATCAATGCGCATCGGCACATCGCAGATGCGGAACTCGATGGTGTTGAAAAAAGGATGGAGCCGCACATCGTACCAGATTTTTTTCCCGTTGTCAATACATTTTGTTTTTACGAGCAGGTTGATGTAGCGGTCGTATTCCGTGGCGCTGGAAAACTCGTCAGGGATGCCGGTGCGCGGAAATTTGTCAAACACTTTGACACGGTACGATTTGAAACCCGTGTTGCGCCCGAGCCAGAAAGGAGAGTTGGTGGACAACGCAAAAATGTGCGGAAGAAAATAACGCGCTGAATTCATGAGTTGCATTCCCTGCTCACGGTTTTCGATCCCCACATGCACGTGCAACCCGAAAATAAGATTGGAACGCGCGGCATCCTGCATTTCATTTACAATTTCATGATAGCGCGGATGATCGGTAATGAGCTGATCCTGCCAGCGCGAAAACGGGTGCGTGCCGGCTGCGGCTATGCGAAGGCCTTTTTTAGCGGCCAGCTTTGCCACCATTTTGCGAAGGTGGGTAACTTCCTTGCGCGCTTCGGTAACGTTGTGGCAAATGTTGGTTCCCACTTCCACCATGCTCTGGTGCATTTCGGCTTTTACCTGTTCCTTAAGAGTCACTTTTCCTTCTTCCACAATTTCGTGCATGTGTGAACGCAATTCGCGGGTGACCGGGTCAATGACCTGGAATTCTTCTTCGATGCCGAGGGTAAACTGGCTTTTAGCAGGGGAAGCTTTTTTTGAAGGAGCTTTTGCGGTAATGGTCATTGGGTGGATGAATGAGGGGCAAAGATAGGAAAGGTTTGAGGTTTGTACCGAAGGCATTCCTGCGGAGAGGTTTGTACATGAATGCGGAGTTGAAATGAACAATGTGAATACATGTGAATAGAATTTCTATTTTTTCTTCAAAATCAAAACATTATCATATGCACGTGTAAGTTTATTTGCAAGAAGTGAAACTTTTTTGTTTTTTAATTTGTATACTTTTGCAGGTCATTGACCAATTCATTAAAATCAGTTTATCATGTTTGAACAAATCAAGAAAAACAAAGAAACAGCCAAGCCAAATGAGACTTCGGCATCGTCATCTTCCATTAACCTGATCGGGAACGGTACTGTGATTGAGGGGGAGGTGAAATCGAACGGGGATATCCGCATTGACGGGTTGATTAAAGGGTCGGTATCTTCAAAATCGAAAGTGGTGGTGGGCACTACAGGAAGGATTGAAGGGGATATTTTTTGCCAGAATGCAGATATTTCAGGTACTATAAAGGGTAAAACTACGGTGACTGAAATGCTTTTCCTGAAATCGTCAGGGGTTATTAATGGCGATATTCAAACGGGCAAGCTGGTGGTGGAAGTGGGTGCAACATTTACAGGAAGCTGCAACATGGGTCCCTCAGTTAAGGAAATGAATCATGTTGATAAAGCCGGACAAATCCAACAACTCAAAGAAAAGTCCGCTTAATACGTATGCCAAATATTCTGTCATGGCATTCCAGATGGCAGCAATCATTTTCGGGTTCACGTATGCAGGGATGAAACTGGATGAACATTATCATAAATCGCCTGTTTTTACGACTTCGCTGGCGTTGTTTTCAATTTTTCTTGCCATCTGGTTTTCGATAAAGGATTTTATCAGGAAAAAATAATTTCGGGTTTGCCGGATAATAATTTTATTTTCGCACTTGCCTGCTGCATAATTTATTTATGAAAAATAATTTACTTGCTTTTATTTTTAAGCTTTCGGCATATACTTTATTGATTTGCCTGCTTTATTTTTTTACGAAAGATTTAATTCCCCGGAAATTTTATTTTGAAAAAACACCTTACCTGATTTTGTTTTTCTTTATCGTCAATTTAGTTTTTCATGCGGGGTTGCTTAACAGCGCGAAGAAAAATTACCGCAGCATGGTTACTTATTATATGATGGCTACGGCTTTAAAGCTGTTTCTTTTTTTGGGAATCATTATCGGGTATGGATTATTAAAAACCGGGAAGTCGGTGGCATTTATCAGCCATTTTTTTGTGCTGTATGTTCTGTTTACGGTGTTTGAAGTGACATTGGCTTATTTTCATTTTAAAAATAAGTTTCCTCTGAAGGGTGATGATGCGAAAGAGCCGGAGGAATAGATAAGTTAAATACGTTACCGGGTTATTAAGTTATTAGTTTGTTCCGGAAGTGAACGATTAATCTTTGCCTATTTTTACCGTGGTTAAAGTTATCTGATGAGTGAAAATATTTTAGAAGTTAAAAATCTTGTAACTGAATTTTCTTCGGGTAATCGCATCGTAAGAGCAGTGGATGAGGTGAACTTTTCTGTGTCGAAAGGAGAAGTAGTGGGTATTGTCGGTGAATCAGGTTCCGGAAAATCGGTTACTGTTTTATCCATTATGAGATTGATTGCAAGCCCGCCCGGGAAAATTGTTTCAGGAGAAATAAATTACAGTGACCGAAACGGGCAGGCTGTTGATCTGCTGAAATTACCCGGTAAGGAAATGCGAATTTACCGGGGAAACGAAATTGCGATGATTTTCCAGGAGCCCATGACTTCGCTTAATCCTGTTTTTACATGCGGCAGCCAGGTTGCTGAAGCGATCATTCTGCATGAGAAAGTTTCTAAAAAGAAAGCGAGACAAAAAACAATTGAGCTTTTCAAAAAAGTTCAATTGCCGCGGCCGGAAGATTTATTTGATTCGTATCCTCACCAGTTATCAGGCGGGCAAAAGCAGCGGGTGATGATTGCAATGGCGATGAGCTGCAATCCGTCCATTTTAATTGCTGATGAACCTACCACAGCTTTGGATGTAACCGTTCAGGCAGCGATTCTTGATCTGATGAAACAGTTGCAGCGGGAAATCGGCATGAGCGTGATTTTTATTACGCATGATTTAGGTGTGATGGCAGAAATTGCAGACCGTGTTTTGGTGATGTATAAAGGAAAAATTGTGGAGCAGGGAACTATAAAAAATATTTTTGAGAATCCGCAGCATCCCTATACGAAAGGATTGCTGGCATGTCGTCCGCCCCTTGGAAAACGCTTGAAAAAACTTCCCACCATTTCTGATTTTATGAAAGAAAATGAAAAAGGAGATGTGGAAGAAAACTTGCCTGACGGCAGCCAGGTAAAAATTTCTGTGAATGATACATGGAACGAAAATATTGTTGGAGAGGATGAAAAAAGAAATCGTCATAATGAGTTATATAAAAAAGAACCTGTTTTGAAAATTAAAAATATCAGGACATGGTTTCCGGTAAAGAAAGGGATCTTCCGAAAAGTAAAAGATTATGTGAAGGCGGTTGATGATGTAAGCTTTGATGTTTACCCGGGAGAAACCCTGGGATTGGTAGGAGAATCGGGATGCGGAAAGACCACTTTAGGAAGAAGTATTTTAAGATTGATCGAACCCGATGAAGGAAAAATAATTTTCAGGGGAAAAGAACTGACGGTTTTGGATTATCATGAAATGCGGAAGCAGCGAAAAGATTTGCAAATAATTTTCCAGGACCCTTATTCATCCCTTAATCCGCGGATGACCATCGGTAATGCCATTATGGAACCGATGCAGGTGCATGGTTTGCATTCAGACGATAAAGAGCGGAAGAAAAAAACGCTCGAGCTTTTAGACCGTGTAAACATGAAAGAAAATTTTTTTCATCGTTATCCGCATGAATTCAGTGGCGGGCAAAGGCAGCGCGTATGCATTGCGCGTGCGCTTGCCTTGAACCCTCAGTTCATTATTTGTGATGAATCTGTTTCTGCTTTGGATGTTTCTGTACAGGCGCAGGTATTGAATTTATTGAATGAATTAAAAAAAGATTTCGGGTTCTCTTATATTTTTATTTCACATGATTTGTCAGTTGTAAAATTTATGAGCGACAGGATGGTCGTGATGAACAAAGGAAAAATTGAAGAGATGGGGGATGCAGATGAGATTTATAACAACCCGAAATCGGAATATACAAAGAGGTTGATAGCTGCCATACCGAAGGGAGTGCCATCAACGAATACGAATTGATACGAATTTACGAATTACAAATTCAATATATATATATATAGTGTTAAAAAATTATTCTCATGAAAACAAAAATCAATTTACTTATTATCTCTTTCCTCATTTCTCTTTGTTCAAATGCACAGCAATTTTATTCAAATCCATTTGCACATACGTTTTCTATTGTTGCACGTGATAGTGTTACAGGTGAAATGGGAGTTGCAGTTCAGTCACATTGGTTTTCTGTCGGGAGCCTTGTCGGGTGGGGAGAAGCCGGTGTGGGAGTTATTGCAACGCAATCATTCGTAAATCCTGCTTATGGGCCCGATGGATTGAAATTGTTGAAGGAAGGAAAATCACCTGAAGAGGTGGTAAAAATTTTAACTGAAGCCGATAGCGGAAGAGACGTGCGTCAATTAGCTGTAATTGATATAAAAGGAAGATCAGCTTCATATACCGGGAAAAATTGTATCCAGGGTGCGGGAAATATCGCAGATAAAAATTTTTCTGTCCAGGCAAACCTGATGCTGAACGATAAAGTGTGGCCCGCTATGGCAAAAGTGTTTAAAGAAACGAAAGGACTGTTAGCCGAACGGATGGTGGCATCTTTGGAGGCAGGACAGGCTGCAGGCGGTGACATTCGCGGAAAACAAAGCGCTTCTATACTCGTTGTAAAAGCAACATCATCCGGAAAAGTCTGGGAAGACCGTGCAATAGATTTGAGAGTTGAAGATAATCCTGAGCCAATTGTTGAATTAAAAAGATTGCTGAAGTTATTTCGCGCGTACGAACACATGAATGCAGGGGATCTTTACACAGAAAAAAATGATATGGCTAATGCAATGAAAGAATACGGTGCGGCCGAATCTATGTATCCCGAAAATGTAGAAATGAAATTCTGGCATGCGGTGACAATGGTGAATAAAGGAAAGCTCGAAGAAGCATTGCCGTTATTTAAGGACGTTTTTGCAAAAGATGGTAACTGGAAATTATTAATTCCGCGTTTGAGAAAAGCAGGGCAACTGAATTGCAACGATGAAACGGAGAAGAAAATTTTGAATCAAAAATAAATTCAGGCCTGACCGTTCTTTCAACGATCAGACCGGTTGGTTTTTATCAATGAATAACACTAAACTTTTTCACAACACGTCCTTTATCTGTTTTGATTGTTATCAAATAAATCCCCTCTGAAAAGTTTTTCAGATTTCTTATTTCCATCCTGTTATTTTGAAGAGCAAATTCAGTTTCCATTCTTTCACCAAGAA
>DATEMK010000283.1:0-6204 GCA_035275625.1 Bacteroidia bacterium | reverse complement strand
AAAAATATTAATTACCATTTTGCAGATTCTTTTTCCACATCTTCAATGCTTATCAGCTTTCCTTTCTTTCTTGCATTTTCAGATGATTGCAAATCATTCAGCAAATCATCAAAGCTCATTTTATTCATTGGCTTTGAAGTGCTCCGCACTTTTTTTCTGAATTTGTCAAGGCTATTGATTAAAGATTCATCCTTCACGCCAACTAACCATTCAATGAAATTAAGTTTTTTTGATTGAATATCCATTTTTTGTCTTTTACTAATAGTTAATTTGGTTTTGCAGGAGGCATCATCACTGTTCCGCATTTCTTACATGTATGCAATTCAGGAGTTGAATAAAATTTATTGAGAATAGCAGGCAATTGGTTAACGATATCTTTTAACGCAAAAACTTCTTCGTGCATTTTATTATTACACTTTTCACAAAACCAAACGCAGGAATCTCTTTCAGGTTCTTTGCGCACACGTTCCACAACTAAACCGATCGTATTTGCAGGTCGTTGAGGACAGTGGTAAATATGAGGCGGCAATAAAAACATTTCACCTTCCTTTACATGAACATCCACCGGCTTTCCGTCTTCCTGGATTTTTACAGTGATGTTGCCTTCTAATTGATAAAACAATTCTTCACCATCTTCAAAGTGATAATCCTTGCGGGCATTGGGCCCGCCAACTACCATTACAATGTAATCTTCGCTTGCTTTAAAAACCTGCTGGTTTCCCACAGGAGGTTTCAGTAAATGACGATTTTCGTCAATCCACTTTTTAATGTTAAAGGGTCTTGCTACGGGCATAATTGGGTTTTAATTTTTAAGTTTTTTAATTCGTAAATTCGTACAGATTCGCCTGCCTGCCGGCAGGCAGGCATTCGTTGATGATTTATTTTTTAAACATCTCATCCACTTTCTTCTTAATATCACCGGCAAATTCTTCTGCTTTTTTACCGAAATTTTTCGCAGCATCACCAATGTCATCTTTCAATTCTTCCATTTTCATTTTGACACCATCGCTCAGTGTTCCGCCATTGATAAGATTGTCAATTTGTTTATGAAATACATAAGGCATTTTTGATTTTAAAGAATCTGCTACAGCGGTAATTGCAATTTTTGCCTGTTCGGGATTGATGCCTGCTTTTGCCGCAACATCTTTTATTAATTCGTCCATGAATGAGTTTAAAGCTAAATTTGCTTTTTTATTTGATTGAGTAAAATTAGAAATAATTTTCAAATTCACATTTTAATTTTGTCTTATGGATTTAAGTTTAAAAGATAAACGCGCGATTGTTTGCGGCAGCACACAGGGAATCGGGAAAGCTGTGGCAATGGAGCTTGCCCGTTTGGAATGCAGCATTACGCTCATTGCGCGAAACCAAACTGCACTTCAGCAAACAATTGAGGAGCTTTCAAATAACGGAAAGCAGGCGCATGATTTCATTGCCGTTGATTTTAGTTTTCCTGAACAGCTGAAAGAAAAAATAGAAAAATATGCTAAGGGAAAAGGAACCATTCACATTCTGATAAATAATACAGGAGGGCCAAAAGGAGGGCCGATCATTTCCGCAGAAACAGATGACTTTATTAAAACATTCAATGCACATCTTATCTGCAATCATATTCTTATGCAGGCCTGCCTGGAAGGAATGAAAAATGCAAATTACGGCCGCATCATAAATATTATTTCAACTTCCGTTAAGCAGCCGCTGAAGAATCTCGGTGTATCAAATACCGTTCGTGCTGCTGTTGCAAATTGGTCCAAAACGCTGGCAGGTGAAGCAGCAGGATTTGGAATCACCGTGAACAACGTATTGCCCGGAGCAACAAACACGCAACGATTAAAACAAATCATAAATGATAAAGCAGCAAAAACAGGAAAATCAGCCGGTGAAGTTGAAAAAGAAATGATGGGTGAAATTCCTGCTCTTCGTTTTGCTGAACCGGGAGAAATTGCAAATGCAGTTGCTTTTCTTGCTTCACCTGCTGCCGCATATATTAATGGAATTAACCTGCCTGTTGACGGAGGAAGAACAAAGTGCCTGTAAATTCCGATCATTCTAAAAGTTTTTTGATAATTAATAGTTGGACAAAATTTTGTCATATCCTTTTGTTAATAACTCCAACCCGATGATAAACCCCGAACCCTAAACCCTGAACCCGATTTCCTAATTTTGCAGTTGTAAAAACCAGCTATGAAACTTCGGATAGGAATTATTTTTGGCGGCTCATCGCGCGAGCGGGAAGTATCTTTTGCGGGAGGCCGTACCGTATATGATAATTTAGATAAAAGCCTTTTTGAACCCGTTCCTCTTTTTGCAGATAGTTTTGGCAATCTTATATTGATCAACTGGGAATTTATTTACAAAGGCAGCATTCGTGATTTTTATCCGCCAGTTGAATTTATTCCTCCATCATCAAATAAATTCCAGGTGTATGCTGAAAGTTTAGGCGATTTAACTTTCCAGGAACAAAATAAGCTCATCAATAAAATGGGCACCCGGATTGAACCCTCTTCTCTTGCAGAACAGATTGATTTCGCATTTCTCTGCCTTCATGGAAGCGATGGCGAAGACGGACGCATACAGGGATTGCTTGAGTTTTACAGGATTCCCTACAGCGGTTCGGGAATTCTTTCATCTTCCATCGGGATGAACAAAGCTATTCAAAAGCAATTGATGGCAAATGCAGGATTTAGTGTTCCAAAATTTATTACCATATCTCGCAACAATTGGTTGAATTCAAAAAGCAAAAAATCTTTTTATGATAATGCAAAAGCAACAATAGGAATACCATGTGTTGTGAAATCAGCTAACCAGGGCTCTTCTATCGGTGTAACTGTTTTGAGTACAGATCATGAAGAAGAATTTGAAAAAGCGGCAAACAAAAGTTTTTTTATTTACGAATTAAAAAAAACAGAATGGGATAGGCTTGACAGTAATTCTCAAATTGATTTTTTGAAAATTATTTGTGACATAAGGGAAGGCATTGGCATCCCCGTAAAAATAAAAAATAAGATCATTGCTCACCCGGAAGAATTATATTCCGTCATCCGGCATTTGTTTGCCGAAAATGAAAATGAAATTATAATCGAAAGCTGTGATGGAGATAGTGAAATATTAATTGAAGAATTTATTGACGGAAAAGAATTTTCCTGTATTGTCATTGAAAATACGGAGGGGAATCCCGTAGCCCTGCCGCCCACGGAAATACGAAAAGGCAGAGAGCTTTTTGATTACCGTTCTAAATACCTTCCGGGTTTATCAAGAAAAATTACGCCCATACAGCTTCCGGATCATGAAATCAATAACATAAGGAAAGAATGCGAACGGTTATTTACCAGTTTATTTTTTAACGTGTATGCACGCATTGACGGATTTATCACCAAAGAAGGAAAAGTATTGTTAAACGATCCGAATACCACTTCAGGCATGATGCCTTCGTCCTTCTTTTTTCACCAGGCGGCAGAGATTGGTTTGAACCCTTCTCAATTTATTACTTACATCATCCGCACATCCCTTCATGCACGCATCAAAGATTTTAAAAACTACAAACACCTTCCATACCTGTTAAGGAAACTTGATAAAAAAATCAGCGATAACAAGAATACAGCAAAATCAAAAATTAAAATTGCTGTCATCATGGGAGGCTATTCTTCTGAAAGGCATATTTCAGTTGAAAGCGGAAGAAATGTTTATGAAAAGCTTTCGTCTTCTGAAAAATATGAACCGGTACCTGTTTTCCTTGTCGGGGATAAAAACACGCATTCGCTTTACAGGATTCCAATAAATATTTTATTAAAAGATAATGCCGATGACATTAAGGAAAAAATTCTGCATTATGAACGCCACCCGGTAATCGAACAAATAATAAAGGAATGCAATAAGATCACAAATGCTTATGCATCTTCAAAAAACCTGGAACCTCCGCAAAAAATTTATTATTCAGATTTGGAAAAAATGGCGGAAGGAGTATTCATTGCATTGCATGGCCGTCCCGGTGAAGATGGCGAAGTGCAGGCTGAATTAATTAAGCTCGGTTTGCCGTTCAATGGTTCGGGTGTGGAAACTTCACAGGTTACCATTGATAAATTCCGGACTAACGAAATCATTATGAGTGAAGGGTTGCATGCTGCCGGACATAGATTGGTGAGTGATGAAGAATGGAAGCGCGATCCTGCGGCATTGGAAGAAAAAGTATTAAAACATTTCCGCTTTCCTTTTATTGCAAAGCCTGTTGATGACGGATGCAGCTCAGCTGTGAAAATGATCCGCAATGAAAATGAGCTTCACGCTTTCGCTGAACTGATATTCCGCAAAGAAACAGAGTTAGTGCCCCGTGCAGCTTCTTTATTAAAAATAAAACCAAAAGAAGAATTCCCTCAAAAGAAAAGTTTTCTTATTGAAGAGCTGATTTCCAAAAAAGATGCATCGCATTTCCTGGAAATTACAGGAGGCATGTTAACACACATTGACGAAAAAGGAAAAATTTCTTATGAAATATTTGAAGCATCTGAAGCTTTATCGGGCGGAGATGTATTGTCGCTCGAAGAAAAATTTTTAGCAGGTGAAGGGCAAAACATCACCCCGGCACGTTACCACAAAGACGCAAAAAAAAACCAGCTTATTTCTGACAAAGTAAAAGCAGAGCTTGAAAAAGCAGCACGCATTTTAAAAATTGAAGGCTATGCACGCATTGATGCCTTTGTCAGAATTTATAACAATGATAAAGTGGAAGTAATATTTATTGAAGTAAATTCGTTACCGGGCATGACACCTGCAACTTGTATTTTCCACCAGGCGGCAATCGCACATTACAAGCCTTATGAATTCATTGACCAGATTCTCGAATACGGATTCAGGAGAAAATCTAAAAACAAAGCCGCATCGGAACGCAGTTAATTATGTTAATTGTGTTGAATAGGTTAATTCGTTACAGCCCGATTCAACACAATCAACGTAATCAGCATAATTAACAAATAAATGAGTCGCATTAAAGATTTTATCACGTCAAAAATATTTCTCTTCAACCTCCTCGGGGCGTTTGTATTTCTTTTCCTGCTTTTTGGATTCACCTATAAATGGCTTGATTCATACACTCATCATGGAAGCACCATCACAGTTCCTGATTTGCGGGGATTAAAAGTTTCAACGCTTGATAATTTTTTAAAAAATAAAGCGTTACGGATTAAAATAGCCGACTCCTCTGTCTTCGATCTTGAGAAACCTCCGGGAACAGTCATTGAACAGGATCCTGCTCCTGCTGAAAAAGTAAAAGAAAACAGAACTATTTATTTATCCATAACCAAAACATCTCCTCCAAAAATTAAAATGCCCAACCTGATTGATGTTTCTTACCGGCAGGCAGAGGCCATTTTGATTTCATACGGATTGAAACCGGGGCAAATAACTTACAAACCTGATTTGTGCAAAAATTGCGTGCTGGGGTTTGAGATGAACGGTAAGAAGTTAAAACCGGGGGAAGAATTAACCAAAGGAAATGTAATAGACCTTACCCTTGGTGATGGCTTTGGCAACACAAAAGTTACAGTCCCGCAATTGTACGGATTATCATTGGATGAAGCATTATTTGTTTTGAAAGGTTCCTCACTTAACACCGGATCTATTATCTTTGATAGTTCGGTGCGAGATTCATCAAAGGCAGTTGTGTATAAGCAACACCCTGCTTATGGTTCTTCTGCACCGATAAGTGAAGGCGAAGGAATTGATATTTATCTCACCCAATCGCAATATGTCTTGAATGCCAGCGAACCCAAATGAATAAAATAATTTACACGTTATTGATTTTTGTTTCTTTTAAATTCAGTAATTCATTTGCACAGGATGAAAGCCTTGTTCCCCTGTTAAATAATCCAACATTAATTAATGAATGGAAAAGAATAAACAGCCAAAGCGTAAATCAAAATGAAAGAATTCAATCAGCAACCAATGATACTTTGCTGCTGCCTTTTAGGGATGATTTTTCCGGTCAGTATATGTTTCCGCGGCCTGATCTTTGGAAAGACAGCGCTGTTTTTATCAATGCTGATTTCCCGGTAAATCCTCCGACAATTGGCGTTGCTACTTTTGACGGATTAAACAGGTTTGGTAATCCCTATACCCCTGTTGCAACTTACAATGGCTGGTGTGATACGCTCACATCAAAACCGATCAATGCTTATGATGACGGACAGGGTAATCCTTATGATACTGCTC
>DATEMK010000282.1:0-6920 GCA_035275625.1 Bacteroidia bacterium | reverse complement strand
TAAAACTATCTTTGTAAATAGCAATTGGTTATTAAAATAATTTCTTTTCCACATTCATCAAAAAACCCGGAAATGAAAAAGGAATTCCTGCTTTTTTTGTGAATCACACTTGTCCCACCGGCAAACCGCGGTGAGCTGCTGAATCGCCCCTGCTGCCACTTAACACTCATGCGCTACTGCCAAACCATTTGCCCCTTCCACCGGGCTATTGTGGAAATCAATTAAAGAAAAATAGTAACAATTTGATTTGTAAATAATTAAATTTTCAAGGAATTGAAATTTGAATGAACGGTTATAAGAATGATATAAGGTTAGCAGGAAACCGGAGATCAAATCTTCTTCAGCATTATTGTTAAAATTCTCGGCATTTCATTTCTATCATTGTTGTCAAAATATTCATCAAGGTCAACAAGTGCAAATCCATGCTTTTTTGCAATTTGGATGAAATCAGAAATATGATGATTAAAACAGTCCACCACCCGTGTTTCATTTTCTATTTCAAATCTTGCTTTGCTGCCGGAGTATTGTTTGAATGGATGAAGTTCTCCGATATAAATATGTCCCCCGGGAACCAAAGCGTTTGAAGCTTCGCTGAAAATATGTTCAAGGTCATGAATGTGTTCCAAAACCAAACTGAAAGTCGCAAGGTCATAAAGTTTGTTTCTGAAAGTCCATTCAGCGTTAATGTCCCCCTGGATAAATTCAACCGCATCAGAAGTGATTTTTTCTTTGGCTCTTGCAAGCATTTTCTCCGAAAGGTCAACCGAAGTTATCCGCTTTGCTTTTGTTACTAACCATTCTGTATTTTTTCCTGTTCCACAACCAATCTCTAAGCAATTTGCAAAAGGGATGTCAGCGAGTGTTGTCCGTAATGAAAGCGCTTCAAGATCCCTGGTCTTGTTGTCGTTGGCGTCATATTGAGCAGCCCAAAGATTATATGCTTGTTGTGTGTTCATATTAGCTGACATTTGCTTCAAGTTTGCACTAAAGTAAAGTTTATCAGAATTATTCGATCTTTTTAATCTGACGATTGCGAAAACCGGAACTAAAAATACAGAAAATTATTATTTAAAACTTTATTTCAGGATCCGATTCTTTTATTTGTGCGCACACAAACAAGGACAAAAAAAATAGTTTACTACTTTTGTAAATAACTTGAAACCCCGCATACCCCATGTTTACGGCTACTATCGTAAGCCTTTACTTTAAAAATTTTTATGACAAAGTAAAAAGCTTCACATCAATCAGCATTATAGCATCCATTCTTTTTTCAGTTTCGCCTTCTTTGTCTCAAACCCTTGTTTCTAATTTCAGCACTCAGCTGGTTAACTCCGGGCTGACGGAAGTGGAAGGTATATGCTTTGACTCCACCGGGCGGGGATATGCCTGGGAAAAAGCGGGCATAGTATGGGTGTATGATACCAACGGGGTGAAGATTACTCCCGCGTTACTTAACATCAGTGCAGAAGTAGGAAACTGGGGTGATCATGGGTTAAACGGGTTTGCCCTTGACCCCAATTTCAGGACAAATGGTTTTTTCTATCTTTTTTATACGGTGGACAGGCATTACCTTATGAACTTCGGAACAGGAAACTATAATGCAAACACCAATGAATACCAGAATGCCACCATAGCACGGGTAACAAGGTACACTGCCAATGCCTCAACAAACTTTACGACAATTGTATCCGGCAGCAGGCAAATATTAATAGGAGAGAACAAAAAAAAGGGAATCCCGATTTTGCATCTGTCTCACAGCGGAGGGCAGTTAGTTTTCGGAAGAGATGGCTCATTGCTTGTTTCAACCGGGGATGGCGCAAGTTTCCAGATATATGACACTGGTGACACTACACTTCATGGTTATACATATTGGGAGCAGGCATTAAGCGATACCATCATTCGTGAAAAAGAAAATGTGGGAGCCTTCCGGAGCCAGATGATAGATTGCCTGAATGGAAAAATTTTGAGAATTAATCCTGCAACGGGTGATGGGCTGCCGTCAAATCCATATTATGATGCAGCTGATCCGCGCGCTGCAAAATCGCGTGTCTGGGATTTGGGATTAAGAAATCCCTTCCGCATGACTATCCGCCCCGGAACAGGCAGCACGGATATTACAGCGGGTGCTCCGGGAGTTTTATATATCGGTGATGTTGGAATGGAAGCCTTTGAAGACCTCGATGTATCAACGGGTCCGGGCCTTAACTTCGGCTGGCCTCTCTTTGAAGGACTAACTCCACACACGATCTATACAAGTTATAACACAGTAAATAAAGATGCTCCCAATCCCTTGTACGGAGGAGCCTGCACCAGCCAGTATTTTAAATTCAAAGAATTGCTCATCCAGGCAAATCTTGCGCCTTCCTTTCCCAATCCCTGCAATGCGGGCCAGCAAATTCCCGCAAACATCCCTCACTTCGTACATGCCCGCCCCGTTATTGACTATGATCATACCCAGGTTTTAGCGCGAACCGGGATTTACAGCGGAAATAATGCTGCCGTAATCAGCCTCAGCAACACCCTGTCTCCTATAAAAGGTTTTGATTTTGGCGGGAATTGTTCAGTTGCCGGAGCCTGGTATCCCGGAACAAAATACCCGCTGGAATTTCAAGGCAGCTATTTTCACAATGATTTCATTGGTGGCTGGATACACAATCTCGAATTCCTTCCAAACAATACAGCCGACTCGGTGAAAGTTTTTGCTTCCGGCATGGGCAACATTGTGAGCCTTCAATATAATCCCAAAGACCAGTGGCTCTATTATATTAAATATCCCTCTGATATTTACAGGATTATTTATTCCACTTCTGTTAATAATCCACCCGTTGCTGTGGCATCACAAGATGTAATCTATGGAGCAAAACCGCTGGTTGTTCATTTTACAGGAAATAATTCTACCGATCCTGAAAACCAGCCGTTGACGTATTCATGGAATTTCGGTGACGGCTCTGCGTTAAGCACTGCTGCAAATCCCACTCATACATTTAATCCTGCAACAAATAACCCGGTAGCATTTACTGTAAAATTAAAGGTAACTGATAATATCGGCCAGAAAGACTCGACAGAATTAAAAGTCTATGTCAATGACACACCTCCGCAGGTGGATATAATAAGTTTTGATGACGGTGATTTATTCACTATGTCTCATAACACCAATCTGCCCTTACAGGCAAACGTATCTGATGCAGAAAGCGCAGATCATTTTTTAAGTTATTCATGGCAGACATTCCTGCATCACAATAGCCACGAGCATCCGGAAGCCGCAGATACGAACAGGATAACTTCAACTGTGATCAGCCCCGTAGGATGTGACGGCAATACTTACTACTACCGCATAGCGCTTACCGTAACTGATCCCATAGGCCTTTCCACAACCGTGCAGGGAACCATATATCCTTCCTGTGATCCTCCCGATCCTGATTTCTCTGCAAATGTCACAACAGGTTGCCCTGGTTTGCAGGTGAGCTTTACAGATGCCACCACTAAATTTCCTGACTCCTGGCTGTGGACATTTACCGGAGGAACTCCTTCCACATCCACACTGCAGAATCCTGTAGTTGTTTATTCAACTTCCGGAACACGCAATGTAACGCTCGCCACCACCAATGCGCGCGGTACAAACACCATAACCAAAACAGCATTTATTGTGGTGAATTCCAAGCCAACCGCTGCAATCACTCCTGCCGGAACGGACACTATTTGTGCACAGCCATTATTGCTTACTGCAACAGCGGGCGCCAATCGTATTTACCAATGGCAAAAAGGGGGCACTGATATAGCGGGAGCAACCGGATCTGCATATAATACTGTGACGGCAGGCACATATAAAGTAAGGGTTACCAATACGATCACAGGGTGCAGCACTGTTTCGGCAGCAAAAAAAATTGTTTACAGAACCGTTAATGCAACTGCTACTCCGCAGGGGCCTGTTACTTTCTGTGCCGGTGACAGTGTTAAAATTTCTGCTAATTCAGGGCCTTACACCTATCAATGGAAAAAGGGTGCAACAAATATTTCGGGAGCAACCAAAAAAAATTACACAGCTAAGAATTCAGGGAACTATAAGGTGCAGGTAACGGATGCATTCAGTTGTACAAAACTATCGGGAACAGTGACCGTGACTGTAAATTGTAAGCTTGGTGAAAGTGCAGGAAAACTTTTCTCTGTGGATATAAATCCCAATCCTGTTCACAACCAGGCTGTGATCACCATCTCCATGCCGGAAAAGGGAATTATCAATATTAACGTCTACGATGCATTGGGAAGAAAAATAAATTCTTTGGCTGAAAATTTTTTATCAGATGAAGGGGATCATGAATATAGCCTGGATGTGTCTTCTTTTACCCCGGGATTTTATTTTGTAAAAGTTTTCGATGGCAACCAGGAGAAAACTTTAAAGCTCATTGTTGATAAAGGGAATTAGAAACACTACTGTTCCTCCTCCTGAGAAAGGGAAACCCCGATAGCTATCGGGGCTTCTTTTTTATTTTTTTAAGTAAAAAATTATTATGTTTGCGATACATAAAATATCATTTACAAAATTCTATCCTTTAAATATAACGATTATGATTACAATGAATGAATTGCTCAGCAACCAGGTATTGTTGAGTGAACTTGATGCTGAGACACAGAAAAACCTGAATGAATTACTGACGAAAATAAACGAAGTCAGAACAAGTTGGGGAAAACCTATGACAGTAACTTCCGGATTTCGAACGATGAAACATCACCTCGAAATTTATGCAAAAAAGGGCACAGACCCGGCAAAAATTCCCATGAAATCAAATCATCTTTATGGAAGGGCGGTTGATATTTCTGACCCCAATAGAGACCTTCAAAAATGGTGCACTGCAAATGAGCCGTTGCTTGCTTCAATTGGTTTATGGATGGAGGATTTTTCAATTACAAATAATTGGTGCCACTTCCAGATTAATCCGCCTAAATCAGGCAAACGCTGGTTCATGCCTTAATCAATTAAATTTATGTTGATAGTTTTACGAACTTTTCTTTAGCATGAACAATAAGTTGAGCTATCTATGCCTGCCGCAATATACCGGGTTTACGTTATAGAATTGCGCAAGAAAGTATTTACAGAAAATGCCAGGTTCCGGGCTGCCAATCCGCAATTCAACGGGGTGCTGGAGTGCCTCTATGTAGGCATGACCAGCAAGGATCCCAAAGAACGATTCTTACAGCACAAGACAGGATACAGAAACAGGAAAGGACACAAACTATCTTCGAACATTGTCCAGAAATATGGCAGTTATCTGCGTCCCACCCTGTACAATCATTTAGATCCGATGACCCGGACAGAAGCGCTTAAGATGGAGAAACAACTGGCTTTGGAATTGCGAAGGCAGCGTTATGCGGTGTGGTTTAATTGAAATGTTTCTGCAGGCATGCGCCAGAGAGGTTTTCAGGCCTCAACCATAACCCTGAATCCACCGTATGTGAAGCGTTTCATATCAAAAGGCATCGGCATCTCTTTACCATACTTCTTTTCGAAATGCGCCACTACCTTTTTATTCACTGAGTCGCGATGTGCGCGTGATTTATAAACAATAAACGAAAACCACACGGCTTCATCCGGTTTTGTCTTCGCCATCCCGGGAAACGTGAATGTGACACATTCCGGCTTTGCATCATCAATCATACATTCTTTATAATCGAGAGCACCAAACCGCTTCCAGACACGGCTTGCCTCGAGAGCCAACTTCCTGTATTTTGCAGTGTTCTTTTTTGGGACTGAGATTACAAACCCATCAACATATTTTCCTTTTGCCATGGCTTTCAGATTGTAAGTTAATTGTTGTTCAACCTTTCTATTTATTCATTCAATCCCATCACCTGGTAAACGGTTACCTTTTCCTGTTTTCCTTTAACTGTCACCGGCTCCCAGGCTTTTGCTTCAACTAAGTGTTTCGTTTTCACATAAAGCGATTCGCTGATGAGCACACTATTGGGAGTGTCTTTAGTTAAGGTCTCAATTCTTTTGGCGGTATTCACCGTATCACCGGTTACGGAATATTCGATTTTGTCTTCGCAACCCAGGTTTCCGGTTACTACAGGGCCATAATTGGCTCCGATGCCCACCCTGATGGTAACACCCAAATTCGCTTCCAGTTCTTTGTTAAGAATGTCTAATTGGTTAATCATTCCTATTGCACACAGAACCGTTTTTTCCTCGCAGTTAACAACCGGCACAGGCGCACCAAAGATTACAAATATTTCATCTCCCACGAACTGGTTAATTACGCCACAGTGTTGTTTAATCACCTTGCTCATGTTGGAGTAAAAGCAGTTCAGCAACGAAACAACCTCGTTAGGAGTCAGGCGTTCACTCAGGGGAATAAAGTTTCTTATATCGCAAAACAATACCCCGATCTCCACCTGTTCGCCCTCGAATATGGATTCAGGCCTTTCCTTCAGCGCTTTTTTTACTACCTGCTCAGGAACATACCTGATGAAAAGGCTCAGCGTCTCCTGCTGGGCTTTCGTCAGGTCAGATAATTTTTTATTGATCTGCTGTATTTCTTCGAACCGTTTTCTCTCGGTCTCAAACATCCTGGCATTATGGATGGCAATAGCAGCCTGGCTGGCAATCAGGCTGATGATTAATTCATCCTCTTCATTAAAAACGTTGACCTTATCACTTTCAACAGACAGCACTCCGATAAACTCCTCCTTATTGAGCAGGGGAATCGCCACCTGGCTCATGGGGTTGCTCAATCCCGGCAGTTTGATGACGATTTCGTCTTCCAGGTTGTCAATCTCCGTCCCTGCACGCATATATTGAAGTCCGATCCTGATATTGCCCAGCCTGATTATTTTTTTTCTTTTAGCCGCTGTTCCGATAACTCCCTTCCCGATATCCGCTTTGGCGCCAATGCCTTTCTTCGCATAGCCATAGCTCGCAACCA
>DATEMK010000281.1:0-4141 GCA_035275625.1 Bacteroidia bacterium | reverse complement strand
AAGTTCGGATGAATGCGTGCAAAAAGCCATTGGCAAAATTTATTTGCAAAAATTTTTTTAATAAATTTATATCCGTGATCACCCGGGCCCAATGCATCGCCATGCCCGATAAAAAACTTCTTTCCGTTCATTTCTCTTTGAACCGGTTTCCTGTACAACGTCATCCCGATTTCTTTCGGTAAATAATCAAATACCCACATGTCATGATTGCCGGTAAAATAATGGAGCTTTATTCCTTCATCAGCAAGCTCTGCTAACTTTCCCTGCAGCCGGATAAATCCCTTTGGAATGGCATGTTTGTACTCAAACCAGAAATCAAAAATGTCACCGAGAATATAAATTTCAGCAGCATCTTTTCTTGCCATCTCTAACCACTTCACAATTTTCTTTTCCCGCTCCAGGCTTTTTTCATAGCCGGGAACACCGAGATGAAAATCGGAAATAAAATAAATTTTATTTTTTTCTGTGTTCAATTAGTCTCTTAATAAATTATCACGCAAGCGAAAAGGATTCATCAACCTGAAGTTTATCATAAAGCGAATTTGTTCTTTATATTTAATATCGTTTGCTTCAAGGGCATCGTTAGTTGCTGAAGATTTGAACAAAGGAAAATAAATTTCGGCAATATCTTTTACCAGTGACAAACATATTCCTCCATCATACAAAACAGGTTGCCCGATAATTTGCTTTGCTTTATTGTAAGTTCCAACATCAATAAAAAACCGTAACGGAAGCTTGCCGGGAAAATCAGCAGTAAGGTTTAATGATGCTGCCCATTTGTCACTTTGCCCGGGATTAATAATTTTAAAACCCCCGTCACGCAAATATGTTTGCTGTGAAAGAATACCGGTACCTTCACTGCGTCCCAAATAAATATCATCATTCAAATAATCTGTTGATGAATAATCTGACAATCTGAAATTATAAACTGCGTCATTAGTGCGGTGAAAAAGAAAAGTGCCTCCATAAGCCGTTACAGTAATCCCCCTTCGAACATTGGGATATGAAAATTTGTACCCGGCATGTGCAAATGTTTTCATGTATTCATCCCCGCTTTCAAAAACAATATTAAAAGCAAAAGGATCAAACGTCCTGTTGTTTCTAAAATCAAAGATGGTCTGTTGGTAAAATAAATACCTGTTTATTTTCTTTCCGCCTCCTTCTCCATCATATACATTTTCATCCTGCCATTTATTGATATTGCGTAAAATTATTTTTCGTTTAATTGTTGAACGTGCATTGGCCTGTTTCAGAAAAAAAGAAAATTCCACGGGAGCTTGTATGAAAGAATAATCTGTTTTGTCCGGATCATCAACAAATACGAATGTCCTCGCAAATGCATAACGCTTTATTCCGGCTGAAATTTCAAGATGATGAATAAAAGATTTAGAAAAATAAAATGTATTTGAAATACTTCCGCTTCCCGCTAAACTTTTTGTTCCGAATGAATACATTGGCATAAATATATATTCAAAATTTTTGTGCGGAAGAAATTTGTTATACAGGGCGATTCCTGCCATTGTTTTATTGTAATTGTTCCAACCGATTACAGGTGTAAAAAAAACCTGCGTTCTGTCAGGATTTTCAATTTTTCCAAAAAAATTAAATTGGACGGGTTCAGTTCTTCTGAATATTCCCCCCGTTTTAATTTTGTTATTTTTCCTGTTTAATTCGGGCAGGTCCCCTTGTGCATCAATTTTTATTGCATCGCACTTAATGCATGAAACCTGTAATTTTTCTTCCCCTGCAAATCCTTCTGACCATTTCGTGGAAACCACTTCCCCGTTATTCATTGTGGAATATGAAAACGGTGAGGGGATTCTTCCTTTATTTTTAACAGTTATCCCATAACTTTTACCTCCCGGACTGATCAGGTTTTCTCCTCTCAGCGGACGAATGGATGAAATACTGTAATCAATTTTTTTATTTGTCTTCAGCAGGTCATCGAAAAACCAGCTGAGATTTTTTCCTGTTTTATTTTCAAAAATTTTTCTCAGATCATCCGGATAAGGATGTTTAAATTTCCATTCATCAAAATATTGTTTCATACATGAATCAAAAAGCGAATCGCCAAGATAACTTTTAAGATAATCAAATATCAAAGCTGTTTTGACGTAAACATTTCCCGCATAATTTCCGACAGTAAAATCTGCAGAAGTAATATCAATCGGCTGATCGTAGTGTACTCTTGCATTAACTAAATATTCAACCATCCAGGTGTCTTTAAATTTTAGCTCCTTCGTCTCGAAAAGCGTGCCGGTCCGGATGCCTGTTTGAGCACTGACAAAATCTATGGAATCAGATTTTGAATATTTAGCTTTAAGGTATCTTAATTCATTAAAGGAATTTATTCCTTCATCCATCCATGCATGATCGCGCTCATTGCTGCCGAGCATTCCGTAAAACCAATTGTGCCCCACTTCGTGAATAATTACATCTTCATGATCAAATGCATTTGATGAATTGCTGATTATTGTAATGTTCGGATATTCCATTCCTCCGCCTGCTGCAACAGTTCCGTCAACAGCCGTACAATTATTATAAGCGTAATCGCCATTCCATAAAGAATAGTAATACACAGCGCTGTCAATATATTCTGTGGCATGAGTCCATAATTTTGCATTTGCATTTGTAAAAAATGCCCATGTGGTAACTTTGTTTTTTGAATTCGGCAATTCAACTTCGCTTTTTAAAACATTAAATCGTTTATCTGCAAACCATGCAAAGTCGTGAATTCGTGATTGCTTAAATGTTAGTTTTTTTGTATCAGATTCTGATTTTGGAAACGACATGCTGTCAGTAAACACTTTTATCAGGGAAGTTTCTTCCACCTTTTTATTCAGCCATTCTTTTTCATCCTCATTCTGCAAATCGCCTGTTGCTCCGACCACATAATTTTTTGGAACCGTAATGCTCACTTCAAACGAACCGAATTCAGAATAAAATTCTCCCTGGTCCAAATAGGGCATCGGATGCCAGCCGAACCGATCATACACTGCCGGCTTTGGATACCATTGTGAAATATAATACGCCTGGCCACTACGTCCCATACGTGAAAATTTTGCCGAAGGAATTTTTACATGAAAAGGTGTAACGATCATTATTTTTCCCCCGCTTTTCAAAGGCTCATTCAAAATCAATTTGCAAATGTCAATGTTCATCGAATCATAAATGATTTTTACCTGTTTATCATTCACTTTAAAATCTAAGCTGTCCACAAACCCGCGATCTTCTTCAGGAGCAAAGTAAAGTTTTGTGCTTCCCTGTTCAACAAATTGTTTTACCAAAGCGGTTGAATTGTCTTTGTATGCATTTGCCCACAGGTGAAAATAAATTTCATTAAGTTCATCGGGAGAATTATTTATGTACTCGATAGTTTCAAAAGCATTAAGCTCATGCTTTTTATCATCAAGTGAAACATTGATTTTATAATTTACTTCCTGCTGAAAATATTGAGAGAAAGAAATGGTTTGACAAAAATTAAAACACAAAATAAAAAACAAAATTTTTTTCTGCATAAATAAATCTTGCAGCAAAAGTAGAATTAAAAGGTTCAATTTTCAATTTCCGTTATTCATTTCAGGATGCGTTCACCGACAAAATATGTGAAAAAATCTGCGAAAGCGCAGTATTTACCTATTTGTAATTGACTTTAGTTAAAAGCAAAGGATATTTATTGCTACCATGAAATTAGTTAAACGAATAAAAAATAAAGCCATGAAAAGAAAAACGAATTTACCTGTATTAGAATTTTGCTGGATCTTATTTTTTGTCTTGACATCCGTAGTTAAGATAGCTTTACAACAAACAAATCTTGCTGAAAGCGCTGAGCAAAAATCATCGGTTCAGTTTCAATTGGTTGATTATCAGTCCCGGCTAAACTGGCTGCAGACGCCTTACCGGTTATGTAACAGCACCTTGAACGGCATGGAAAACAAATAATGCGGAATAAGATGTTGTTGCATTTTAAAGTTGATGGGTAGCAGGGGGTTTTTGTTTTTGATACCTGTCAAATGCTGAAACCTCCTGTTACAAGTGTTTGTAAGAAATCCGAAAAAAAATTAATAATTGTTTTTATTGTTTAATAGATTGGTAACAACCAGTTATTTTTTCTTTAAACATAAAATCAAAAACCATGATT
>DATEMK010000280.1:0-13008 GCA_035275625.1 Bacteroidia bacterium | reverse complement strand
AAATCATAGAAAGAATTTATTCTTTAAGAAAATTAAATAAAAAAGAAATCATTTTGAAATGAAGATGAACTCATTTCAACCTTAAACCTTAAACCTTCTCATGTACGAGGAAATAATAAATAAAAAAGCCAGGATTGCAGTAATAGGATTAGGATATGTCGGATTACCGATTGCGCTTGAATTTGCAAAAAAAGCTTCGGTGATCGGATTTGACATAAATGCTGAACGTATCAGCATGATGCAAAAACATATTGACCCAAGCGGTGAGCTTGAACCCGAAGCATTTCATGGTTGTGATATTATATTCACTGATTCGACAGATATTTTAAAAGAAGCAAAATTTTTTATTGTAGCTGTCCCCACTCCTATTGATGATCATAAACTGCCTGATCTTAAACCGCTGTTATCTGCATCAAAAACATTGGGAAAAGTTTTAAAGAAAGGTGATTATGTTGTCTATGAATCTACCGTTTATCCGGGATGTACCGAAGATGACTGCATTCCTGTGCTTGAAGAATTGTCAGGACTAAAATTTAAAAATGATTTTAAAGTCGGTTATTCACCTGAAAGAATAAATCCCGGTGATAAAGAGCATACCTTGGCGAAAATAAGAAAAGTAGTTTCAGGGTGCGATGATGAATCGCTTGAAAACATTGCAAAAATTTATGAGATAGTGGTGAAAGCCGGAGTGTATAAAGCATCATCCATTAAAGTTGCAGAGGCAGCAAAAATTATTGAAAACACACAGCGTGATGTGAACATTGCATTAATGAATGAACTTTCCATTATTTTTAATAAGATGAACATTAATACTTACGAAGTATTAGAAGCATCAGCAACAAAATGGAATTTTCTGAAATTTTTTCCGGGCCTTGTTGGCGGGCACTGCATTGGGGTAGACCCTTATTATTTAACTTATAAAGCGCAGGAACTCGGATACCATGCACAGGTGATTAATTCAGGTCGTTATGTAAATGACTCGATGGGGTTTTATATTGCAAAGCAAACCGTAAAGAAATTAATAGCTAAGGGAAAAGATATTTCAAAATCAAAAGTGCTGGTAATGGGCGCTACTTTTAAAGAAGATGTGGAAGATATTCGTAATTCAAAAGTGAGTGATGTAATTCACGAATTCAAATCGTATGGAGTGTATGTGGAAGTGACCGATCCCCGGGCTTCATCTGTCGAATTGAAACATGAGTATGGCTTTGAACTGGCAGATAAAATAGGGAATGAATACGATGCTGTTATTGTTGCCGTAAACCATAAAGAGTATGTGCATTTAAATGAAGAATACTTTCTTTCTATTTCCAAACCGGATGGAATTATTGTTGATATCAAAGGAATTTTGAGAGGAAAGATCAAGAAACTTTCTTACTGGAGTTTATAGGCATCAACGAATTACGAATGAGTACGAATTTACGAATCAGCAGCCGGTTGTCATTCAGGAGGAAACTTTTTATGAGAATCAACCAATTAAATTCAAAGCAAAACTTCAAGCTTCATCAATGACGCAAAAAAAAATTCTCATCACAGGCGGAACCGGCTACATAGGTTCACACACTGTTGTTGAACTTATCAATAGGGGCTTTGAAGTTTATATTCTTGACAATCTTTCCAATTCAAGAGAAGAAGTTGTTGAATCCATTGAAAGAATAACCTCCGTTAAACCGGTTTTTCACAAGATTGATATTTGCAATTATGATCTCCTGGAAAATTTTTTCCAGTCCACCCATATAGATGCAATTGTTCATTTTGCTGCATTGAAAGCGGTGGGAGATTCGGTGATAATGCCGCTTGCCTATTACAGGAACAATATTGTTTCACTGCTCAACCTGCTTGACATGTGCATGAAATATGATATAAATAATTTTGTTTTTTCTTCTTCCTGCACAGTTTACGGTCAGCCGGATAAATTACCCGTCAGCGAAAGTGCCCCGCTGAAACCTGCGGAATCGCCTTATGGCAGCACCAAAAAAATTTCAGAGGATATTTTAAGGGACACTTCAAAAATTTCAACACTAAAATCAATTGCCCTGCGTTATTTTAACCCTGTTGGCGCTCATCCGAGTGCATTGATCGGGGAATATCCTCTCGGAAAACCGAATAACCTGATGCCTGTCATCACACAAACCGCCATCGGAAAAAATGATATGCTCGAAGTTTTTGGAGACGATTACAATACGCCTGACGGCTCATGCATCAGGGATTACCTGCATGTTTCAGATTTGGCCCAGGCACATGTTGTAGCTGTAGAACGGTTATTGAACAATAAGAATAAAGATAAATTTGAAGTATTTAATTTAGGAACAGGAGCCGGTGTTTCAGTCTTTGAAATGGTAAATGCATTTATTGATCTCACAGGAGTAAAATTAAAATATAAAATTTCAGGAAGAAGAAAAGGAGATGTTGAAAAAGTGTATGCTGATACCACTAAAGCAAATACCGAATTGAACTGGAAAGCAAAAAGAACCTTGAATGACATGGTGGAAACAGCATGGAAATGGGAATTAGCTTTGGATAAAAAAGCTGAATTCAAAAAAGCTTAATTTATTTTTTTGACAGCAAATACACAAATGAAAATATTAGTCACAGGAGGAGCCGGGTTTATCGGCTCGCACGTAGTCAGGCTTTTTGTCAATAAATATCCCGGTTACAAAATTTTTAATCTCGATAAGCTCACGTATGCAGGCAATCTTGAAAATTTAAAAGACATTGAAGACCTTCCGAATTATACCTTTATCAAAGGCGACATTGGCGACATAGATTTCATTCAAAAAATTTTTGATGAACATAAATTTGATGCTGTCATTCATCTTGCAGCCGAATCACATGTTGACAGAAGCATAACCAATCCAATGGATTTTATAATGGCTAACGTGGTAGGAACTGTTAACCTTCTCAATGCAGCAAAATCAAACTGGAATTTAACCTCAAACCCGAAACCCGAAACCCGGAACCTTTTTTACCATATTTCCACTGACGAAGTGTACGGATCGCTTGGAAAAGAAGGTTTCTTTACAGAAGAAACTCCTTATGATCCGCGCAGCCCTTACTCTGCTTCTAAAGCAAGTTCCGATCATCTTGTGCGTGCTTACGGTCATACGTATAATCTCCCCGTTATTATTTCCAACTGCTCTAATAACTACGGATCCTTTCAGTTCCCTGAAAAATTAATCCCGCTTGCCATCAATAATATTCTGAATAAAAAAAATGTTCCGGTGTATGGTAAAGGTGAAAACATTCGTGACTGGTTATTTGTTGAAGACCATGCAGCAGCGATTGATCTTATTTTTCACAAGGGGAAAAGAGAAGAAACGTATAACATCGGGGGAAATAACGAATGGACAAACATCGCCCTCATTCATCTTCTTTGCAAAATTATGGATCAGAAATTGAAACAGCCTGAAGGAACATCTGCCAAATTAATTACGTTTGTTAAAGACCGTGCAGGGCATGATTTGCGTTATGCAATTGATTCTTCAAAACTGCAAAAAGAATTAGGATGGAAACCTTCTCTGCAATTTGAAGAAGGGCTGGCAAAAACTGTGGACTGGTACCTCACCAACGATGTCTGGCTCAATCATGTTACTTCCGGGGCGTATCAAAAATATTATGAGCAACAGTATCATTTGAGATAGTGAATATAACCTGACACTTTTATGGTGAACCCCATTTACAATACTCCCTTTCATTCAAAAGATATTTCTGAAAAATCAGTTTTGGTAACCGGTGGTGCCGGATTTATCGGATCCAACCTGGTGGAATATTTATTGAAGTACGGAGCAAAAAAAGTAAGGGTGCTTGATAATCTTTCAAACGGGTTTATGAAAAACCTTGAACCGTTTTTATCCAATTCTTCATTTGAATTTATAAAAGGGGATATAACGGATACAGATATATGCAAAAAAGCATGTGAAGGAATTCATTTGATTTCTCACCAGGCAGCTCTTGGATCTGTGCCGCGTTCCATAAAATTTCCGCTTGCAACTCATTCCGCGAATGCAACCGGGTTTTTAAATATGTTAACAGCCGCGAAAGATGCCGGAGTTGAAAAATTCATTTATGCAAGTTCCTCTTCCGTATATGGTGATTCAAAGATTTCACCCAAAACCGAGAACACCATCGGAAAAGCGCTGTCACCTTATGCGGTTTCTAAATATACGAATGAATTGTATGGAGAGGTATTCGCGTTAAATTACGGAATGAAAATAATCGGGTTAAGATACTTCAATATTTTCGGACCAAGACAGGATCCTAACGGACCGTATGCTGCTGCCATTCCTCTTTTTATGGATGCATTGGTAAATAATAAAACCGCGTTTATCAATGGCGATGGAGAACATTCACGGGATTTTACATTTGTTGAAAATGCGGTTCAGGCAAATGTGAGAGCCTTGTTTTGCAGCAATGAAGAAGCTTTTAATAATGTTTATAATGTTGCCGTGGGAGATAATATTTCCTTGAACAAATTATTTGCGGCACTGCAGGAACTCACCGGGAATTTTTCAAAGCCCGTTCATCGGGAAGAGCGGCCCGGAGATATTAAGCATTCAAAAGCTGATATTTCTTTGGCAAAAAAAATGTTAAAATACGATCCGAAGATAAAACTGAAAGACGGACTCGCAATTACCCTGCAATGGTTCAGGGAAAATATAAAGAGTTAAAATAATTTTAAAGTGCATGTTTAAATCATTATTCGGAAAATTTTCTAAAGCAGGTTCCACACCGGTTGATTTTTCAGCAGTGAAAACGGATATGCATTCTCATTTGATCCCGGGTATTGATGACGGTGCGAAAACAATTGAAGACAGCATAGAACTTATCAGGCGATTAATAGCGCTTGGATATAAAAAAGCAATTACCACTCCCCATATCATGAGTGATTATTATAGAAACACTCCTGAAATTATTCATGCAGGATTAGAGAAAGTAAAACAGGCATTGGCAAATGAAAAAATTGAATTTGAGCTTGACGCTGCAGCAGAATATTATCTTGACGATGGCTTCCTTGATAAATTAGAACATGGAAAATTATTGACCTTTGGAAATAATTACCTGCTATTCGAAATTTCTTATATCAATTGCCCTGATAACCTGAAAGAAATTATTTTCCAGATGCAGGTGCAGGGGTATAAGCCGGTAATGGCGCATCCTGAACGTTATCCTTTTTGGTTTGCCAAATTTGATGAATACCAGTCTTTCAGAGAACAGGGAGTATTGCTGCAAATCAATGTAAATTCCCTTTCGGGGTATTATGGCTTTGAAGCAAAAAGAACGGCAGAGAAATTAATAGATAAAGAAATGGTGGATTTAATCGGAACCGACATGCATAACCTCACCCATGCTGAAGCGTTGAAAAAAACGGTAAAAGAAAAATCTTTCAAAAAACTTTTGGATTTCAATTTGATTAACAAGCATCTTTAATTTTTTCATTTCATGTTAAAAGACTCGATTGTGAGTTTGACAAAATATAATTTGTGGGCAAACACAAAAATTTTAGGATTTATTATTGAAGCAGGAGAAGAAAAAGCTGACGTTATTCAAAACAGCAGTTTTCCTTCAATACGAGAGACCTTGTATCATACCTGGGGTGCAGAAACAATTTGGATTAACCGGTTAGTTGACAAACCGTTTACAGGTTGGCCCGGGAAAAACTTTAAGGGAACACTGAGTGATGCAGGTGAATTATTTTTAAATACTTCAAAAGATTTTGTTGTATTTGCAGAAGGAAAAAATGAAACAGATTTTAATTCAATAATTACCTATAAAAGTACAGAAGGGAAAGAATTTTCAAATTCCATAAGCCAGATGGTTATGCATTGCATGAATCACAGCACTTTTCACAGGGGACAAATTGTTACTTTGCTTCGTAATGCAGGGTTTACTCATCTTTCTTCAACCGATTATATTACTTTTTGCAGGTTATAATTTTAAAGAATGCGTGGTTTTTATTCAATCTGATTTGATTTGTTTTTTTTCTGCATTAGCGCAGGTACTAAGATCGGTGATAAATATACAGGTCTGAGAACCGCTTTCTGCGGAAAATGATTCATAAATGACAAATGTGAATCAAATCTTTTATGTAACTTTCAATTTAATTTTCAAAAAAAGAATAAGGTAAAATGTTTATAAAACGGTGAATTCACAGAGAGAGAAAAACAAATTTTAACTTACGCTTTAACTTTGTAAAATTTATTACCGAATCTTTGTAATCATACAGCCCGGAAAAATAATCAAAACAAAAACCGGCATAAGTATACATGTCCAAACCCACTTCCGACCATTTATTCAGGCTTATAAAATCGCTGACCAAGGCGGAAAAGCGGTATTTCAAGCTGTTTGCTTCACGGCATACGATTGGTGAAAAAAATGATAACCTTATTTTATTTGAAGCAATAGATTCACAAGAGGTCTATGATGAAAAAAAGCTGATGAAATTTTTTAAGCAGCTTACGTTTCAAAGCCGTCCTGCAATTGCCAAAGGAAGATTGTATGAAACAGTGCTCCTCAGTCTTGATGCTTACCATGCAGACAGCTCTGTAGATGTGGAAATAAGAAAACTGCTTCATTTTGCTGAAATTCTTTTTAAAAAATCGCTGTATGATGAAAGCCTTAAAATGCTTTCCAAGGCGAAGCGGATTGCGACTCAGCATGAAAAACATCCTTTATTGCTGGATATTTTTAAATGGGAAAAAAAATTGATCGAGAGCAAATCCTACTTTGACAAATCATTTGAAGATATGGCAAAAATGCTGGAAGAAGATCAGCTGGTGATTGAAAAAATTACCAACTATTCTGAATTCTGGTACATCAAAAGCCGGTTATTCATCCTGCTGAACAAACAGGGCAGAGTTCGGGATCATGCAGAACTGGCGAGTTTTAAAAATATTATTGATTCTATATTACTTAACGGGGAAGATAAAGCGTTAAGCTATGAAACCCGCTATCTCTATTATCATATTTACAGCGCTTATTATTTTGGTACGGGCGATTATAAAAGCAGCTACAATTATATTAAAAAGCATCTTAAAATTATAGAGACCAATTCGATTTTTTTTAAAGAAGAGCCGAATAAATATTTTGCAACACTGAGTAATATGATCTACCTGTGCATTCAGCTTCGCAAATTCAAAGAAATTCCGGTTTACCTTAAAAAATTAAAATCTATTCCTCAAAGTTTTGCTGAGGAGATGACAGAAGACCTTGAAATAAAACTTTTTTCAACCAGCCTCAGCGCTGAGCTCACCCTGTTTATACAGACAGGAATGTTTGAAAAAGCTTTGCAGCTGATACCGGAAATTGAGAATGGAATAAAAAAATATTCAGATAAATTGAATAAAGTGAGAGTGGCTTATTTTTATTTTAACATTGCTATCCTGTATTTTGCCGATGGAAATTATTCAAAAGCCCTCTACTGGAATAACTGCCTTCTGAATGATACAATGATGGATCAGAATCTCGATATTTATTGTTTTGCTAAAATTTTTAATCTCATCATTCATCTTGAAATGGGGAACAATGAATTAATACCGTATACGTTTAAATCCACTTTGCGCTATCTCGAAAAAAGAAAACGAATTTACCGGTTTGAACCGGTATTTTTTAATTTTATAAATAAATTTCAAAAAGCAAAAAATAACAGTGATATTGAAACTGCCTACATCACCTTGCGCAATGATCTGAAAGTGTTGTCTAAAGATCCTTTTGAAAAAACAGTCTTTGAATATTTTGATTTTGTGAGCTGGGTTGAAAGTAAAATCCGGAGCACTTCTTTTGCAACAGAAGTGAAAAAGAAATTGGCTGAAAAAAAACTTTTAGACGAGGTGTTGAATTAATGCAGGAATTAAACAAAGCATTAAAAAATTTCCTTTATTTTTTAATCTGTTTAAGCGCAGCGCCAGTATTTTCCAATGGAAGCAGGCAATGTCTGTCCGCACAAACATAAATAAGGGTTTTGTTTTCAACAAAGCGGTTTCGGAGCAGCGGCATTTCACTTTGCTGCATACTTCCTGCTAAAATTTTGTTCGGAATAAAATGTTGGTTTATTTCTTTGCGTTTTTCTTCTTCCTTCTTGCCTGCAATAGCAATTTCATAAAAGGGATATAATTGATTCATCAGTAATATTCCCCAATTTGAAAAAGCGGAAGGGTATTTTGAAATCAAATCTTGTACCGATCCCGTCATTTTTTTTGACAGGCTGATATACTCATCATTTTCAAAATAATGCCCTAATATAAAAAGTGATTTAGCAATGGATGAGCCGGATGCCGGGATAACATTATCTTCTGTTTCTGTTTTTCTTGTGATGAGAGCGCTGTCTGAATCAGAAGTGAAATAAAACATTCCGGATGATTTATTCTGAAAATGCCTGATGGCATATTGCATTAATTGATCCGCTTTCATCAGCCAGGTTTCGTTGAAAGTATATTGGTACAATGCAATAGTTGCTTCTATCATAAGGCAGTAATCTTCCAGGAAACCGTTAATGGTTGCTTTGCCTGTCTTGTAATTATGATATAATCCCCCGTCTTCTTTGCTTAATTTTTGAAAAATAAAATTTGCGTGATTAGCAGCAGCATCTAAAAACTTTTTCTCATCGAAAACATGGTAAGCATCTGCATAAGCTTTTATCATCAATCCGTTCCATGATGCAAGTATTTTATCATCTAAGCCGGGACGGATTCGTTTATTTCTTTCATGGAGCAATATTTTTTTGCACTCATTGATTGTATTGTTGAATTGTTCTATTGTTAAATTGTTTTTTTTGATAATAGCTTCATCCTTTTCTTTTCGTATAAGAATATAGTTATTGTGTTCCCAGTATCCGTAATCATTAATGTTATATGTTTCAAAAAATAATTTTGATTTGTCACCCAATAGTTTTTCAAGTTCTTCTTTTTTCCATACGTAATATTTTCCTTCTTCACCTTCACTGTCGGCATCAAGGGCTGAATAGAAGCCTCCTCCCGGTGCAGTCAGCTCATGTGTGATGAATGCAAGGGTTTCATAAACTATATTTTTATATAATTCTTTTTTTGTTAACTGGTATGCCTGCGAATATAATGTTACGAGCTGGGCATTGTCATATAACATTTTCTCGAAGTGAGGGACTTTCCAGGTTTTGTCAGTGGAATAACGTGCGAAACCGCCACCGATGTGATCATAAATTCCGCCATACGCCATTTTATCGAGGGTAAGCAAAACATGATCGAGACATTCTTTGCTTTCTGTATGATAGTAATAGCGCAATAAAAATTCATAGTTGTTAGGCATCGGAAATTTTGGTGCGCGGTTGGGCCCGCCTTCGGTTTTGTCGAATGATGCTGACCAGTTTTTATACATGATATCTATATCTTCCTTTGTATAGAAGCTATCTCCGGGAATACTGTCTGCTTTTACAAAATCGGCATTTTTTATTCCCTCGGTTAATTCCTTTGCATATTGTTGCAACCGCTGGGGATCATTTTTCCACATTTCGGAAAGTTGGGTGAGGACATTTATCCATTGCTGTCGTGGAAAATAAATGCCGCCAAAAAAAGGCAAAGCATCCGGCAAGGTGAAACAATTGAGGGGCCAGCCGCCTTGTCCTGTCATCATTTGGACGGCATGCATATAGACCTGGTCAATGTCAGGGCGCTCTTCACGGTCCACTTTGATACAGATAAAATGATCATTCATGATTTTTGCCACACTATCATTCTCAAAGCTTTCGTGTTCCATTACATGACACCAGTGACATGCTGAATAGCCTATGCTGATAAGCATTAATTTATTTTCATCTTTAGCTTTTTGAAGACTTGCATCGTTCCAGGCATACCAGTCTACAGGGTTGTGAGCGTGCTGCAAAAGATAAGGACTGGTTTCGTTAATAAGCGCGTTTGTATATTTTTCGTTTGGAGACATGCAGGATAAAATTACAGAAAAAATAAAACTGGTGAGCAGAAAATAATTTAAAAAATTTATTTTCATTTCATCAAAGATAAGGAAAGCAAATAAAAAACGGAACCGTTTGACGGGCTCCGTTTTTTACAGGTAAAAAGCCGAAAGGAAGTTTGTTTTACTTACCTGATGGCAAATTTACCACTAAAATTAATTGTCCTGTTATTGTTTGACAGTTTATAAAAATACATTCCTTCGCTCAACCTTCCTTTTTCAATAAGGAAACGGTCAGATGTAGTTTCTTTTTCAAGGACTATTCTTCCGTTTGGATCGGTGACGGTGAGATCGTATTTTTCGTTTTTATCGTTGATAAACAGGAGCCATGCAGAACGGTCGAACGGGTTAGGATAAACAACTACTCCGTTATCGGTTTTTACTTCCTCTATTCCGACAGGAATAACATAAACCATTGTATTAAACGGGGTGTTTGTTACTACAGGTGTGTTGAGATCAAATACTATATATGCTGTGTTATTAACAACTGTATTTGCGGGCAAACCGGTCAGGGTTCTTATCCTGTAAGTTATTTCACCGTGACTGGCAGGTTCGTTAATGTTACTGTCAGCGAGTAAAATGTTGTTGAATGTAAATTTAAGTGCCCCGTTTGCAGGGTTCAATTCTGTTACTACGGCATGGCTGGAGGAAATGAATTCAAATGTGTTGAAATCAAGGTCTGCGTCAAGCGTATCATAGATGATTACTCTGAATGCAGTGTCGTTCCCGGTGTTCTGGAAGCGGATGGTGTAATACAAATCTTCACTAAATAAAGTGTAATGAGGCGCCTGGACTCCGGGAGGCTGTACATGCTTATCATTGGGGTCGAAAGAACAACTTACGGTATTTGAAAAATTCAGTTCTGATGAGAAGATTACATTGTTGCCGGCATCCAGCTGCTGCGCAATAAATTTAAAGTTTAAGAAAGTGCCTGCCGGAGGCGCTGTGAATGTCGGCAGCCGGGTGAACGTTTGACCCACTCCGAGATTGGAGAAGTTCCAAATTAATGTATCATTGGAATAATAATCAGGCGGAGGGGCGGTTACAATGGTTCCCATAGCGGGATCCTGGACCATTATGAGACGTCCGTTGGCGGGATCGGCCCCGTGATTAGTGACATAAGCAAAGATGGAGAACGGAACATTGCAACGAATGAGATAGTGTTCGACATATAAAGATAAGCTATCGAACGTGGGCGAAATCTGCACTCCGAAATTGTTATTAGCCGAGACGTTATTGTTTATGGTTGCCGTGTAAGCAGGTGCAGAAGTGACGGTTTCGTAATTCCGCGGCAGGTAGGTGACGGTATAAGTTCCGTTAGCGGTAGCAAAACCATAGTCGCCAGTGCTATTAGTGAATGCGAGGATGTTGCCGGGAGTAAGCTCCACTTTTGAATTGGCAAGGAGGGCTTCGCCTCCATCGTAAACTCCGTTGCCGTTAGTATCGAAATATACTTTACCGGTGAAGCCGGAGTTGAATGCCGTGACGGTGAAAGCTGCAGGCAACATGTAATATGACGTTCCCCAATATACATATAAATCATAGGTTCCGATGTAAACGGCATTGAAAGGAACGGTAAGATTGCATGTAACGGTATTTGAATTTACGAAGGCCTCATTAGCGGCATAAACGGTATAACTGCCTCCTTTTCTTATATAGATGGTGGGGGCGGTGCTAAAGATTCCGTCACCGGTGATGGTGGTGAAGACGGTGCCCCCGATCTGTGTATAATTGATGGACATGGAAAGGAGGGCTGGTTTTAACCCAAAGTCAAATCCTCCCTGTGTGTTGTTGTTTACGGTCACTGTATAGGAGGCTGAATCAGAGGAAAGCTGGTAATTGCCCCATGTAGAGGGTATCCATTCAACGGTATGCGGGCCGTTCATGGCGGGCAGGGAATAATCGCCTGAAGCATCTGTGGAGATAGAATAGTTTTGAGGCATCACTCGTGCATATTCATTTTGGATTCCGGGTTCACCGCCATCTTTTATTCCATTTTGATTGGCATCGAGATATACATTTCCTTCTATGTATCCATCGGGCGGCAGCACGGTGAATGCATTGGGCAAGGTATAGGTCTGTTGGTTCCACCAGGGGTTGAAGATATCGCCTGTTACGACTGTGAGCAGGTACTGGCCGGGTGTGGCGGTATAGGGAATAGTGAAGAAATCGGTGGTGAAATCATCGGTGGAATTGACGGTGATGTTATTGAATATCATGTTGCCGTAATCAAATATGGCAATGGAAGTTGCACCGTTGGTAAGGTAAACTGAGAACAGGTTGCCCGAGGGAGAGGACCCCTGCAGGAATAACCCGGGACCGGTAACTGTTGTCTGAAGGGTTTGATTGATGCTGGCAGTGTTGGGGCTCATGCCGGTTAATTGTGCTTTTGCCGAAAGGCTGAAAGAAATTATGGTAATGGCGAGTAAAAGTTTTTTCATTTGAATGCTGTTTTGGTTTGAGGGCGTAAAAATAGTGCAGTATTATGACAATGCAATAATGATTTTGTATGATTTTGGTACGAATAACGTCCCGATAGCTATCGGGATTACGAATTTACGAATAGTGAATCTGTTATTTTGAACGCAAACCGAATGAGGGATGGATCGCTTCTTTTGAAAAATGTGTTTCTTCTAATAAAATAGGTATGTCTTCCTGCGAAAGGAGGAAGCCTTCTTTCAGTTTTCGTATGAAGCGGTGTCGGATATTGTAACGCCCCCGGGAGCTGCTTCGCTGGAAGTGGAAGTAAAGCTTAACGGTGCGCTGAAACAAGGCGCAGAGGTGAGCATTGAAGGCACAGATAGGCGCGGCACCACGGATGTGAACGGTGAAACGCTGCTGACGCAGCTTTCACAGGGGCCCGCGGTGTGCAAAATCGTTTGTGACGGATGCGCGGATAAGTTTGTGAATGTGACGCTTTCTGCAGGAACTGTTTCGCGCATTAAGGTGACGTTAGAGCCTTTGTTTACGGGCGAGATGACGGTGGGAAGCGAGAGCGCTCCGAGCGAACAACCGGCTGAAAATTAAAAATGCATGTGTTAGATTGTTGATTTATTTAGTTTGTTACAAGAA
>DATEMK010000279.1:0-7791 GCA_035275625.1 Bacteroidia bacterium | reverse complement strand
AAACCCTTAAACCTTAACATTCCCTCCTTTAAGATACTTTTCCGAAAATAGCTGCCTGGTCAGAAACTTTAATTTTCAAAATGAGTATAACGGTAAAACATAAGTTGAGGATAAAAAAGTTACATGGAGGGAGGCCGGGGTTTTTGATTTGGGAATTGCGGGGGTGACGGGATGGGTAGTGATAACAGTAAGATGTTAATAATTTGAAAAGAATTTTAAATTTCATATTAAAAGAAATAAAGAACTTCGCAATCATGTTAAAAAAAGATTATCATGAATAAATTTATTTGTAAACATTTCGGCCATACATGGATCACCACCGATTTGTCAAATTCAATAAAAGCAAACGGGGAATCTTATAAATTCAGTAAAAAAAGAATTTGCACACGGTGCCGGATGCAGGATTATTTTTATGGTGAATGGGTACCCGGGACAAATGTTTTAGGGGAGGATAAAGATGAAGGATTTTCGGAGTTTAACAAAATGGAAAATAAAAACGTCTTGCATTCAGAGTTGAATAAATGACGGGGATATTTTTCTTTTTGTATTTCTCTTTATAAAATCTTTACACCCCCAGCCATCTTTTTACATTTTACTTATAAATCCCCATGTACATTTGCGGTGAATTTCAAACCGCATTAAATGGCAACCTGGATTTCATACAAAGCAAACAAGACTCAACAATATTTAATAAGCATTTTATTAATTGCTGTTGTTGCTGCAATCTGCTTTTCGCTTTCGCAATACATAGGTTATCACGTAGTGGCGCTTTTATTATTAGTCACCGTATCGTTCATTGCCATGTTCTTTGATATTTTGCCGGTACTGCTTGCAGCATTTCTCAGTGCATTAATATGGAATGTCTTTTTTATACCCCCGCGCTTCTCGCTTTCTGTAGGCACCACTGAAGATGCTTTGTTTCTCGCCATGTATTTTGTAATAGCATCCGTAAATGCCGCGCTCACTTTTAAAATCCGGCAGATAGAAAAAAAGGAAGTAAAGAAGGAGCAAAAGGAAAATACATTGAAGCTTTATAATACATTGCTCAACTCGCTTTCGCATGAATTAAGAACTCCCATTTCTACCATTATAGGCGCAACCGATAATTTAATTGCTGATGCCACCAAACTTAGCGATGAAAATAAAGAAGAATTACTGACAGAAATTTCAAAAGCATCTTTCCGGCTGAACAGGCAGGTTGAAAATCTCCTGAACATGTCGCGCATTGAATCGGGCTTTTTACAATTGAAAAAAGATTGGGTGGATGTAAATGAATTACTATACGATGTTGTAAAAAGACTGAAAGAACAAACGCAACATCATCCCGTGAGTATCCTGGTAAAAGAAAACCTGCCATTATTCAAATTAGATTTTGGTTTGATGGAGCATGTACTGTACAACCTGATTTATAATGCAACTATATATATTCCGAAATATAGCGTCATCACAGTAAAGGCTTCCTGCATCAATGAAAAATTAGTGATCAATGTAGAGGATACCGGCAATGGTTTTCCTGAAGATGAAACAGAAAAAGTATTTGACAAATTTTACCGTCTCAAAAATTCTAAAACAGGCGGAACAGGCTTGGGATTATCCATTGTAAAAGGATTTGTAGAAGCCCATGACGGAACAGTGAGGTTAGAAAACATCCCTGAAGGCGGAGCAAAATTCACCATTGAAATCCCTGCAGAAATATCCTGTTTAAGTTCCCTGAAAAATGAATAGCGCAGAAATATTAATTATAGATGATGAGGTGCAGATTCGCAAGCTGCTTGAAATCACGTTGCAGAGCAACGGTTATAAAGTAAACGAGGCCGGTACAGCAAAGGACGGTTTAATTACATCCGCTAATCATCCTCCTGATTTGATCATCCTTGATTTAGGATTGCCTGACGAAAGCGGGCATGAAGTTTTGCGAAAGCTGCGCGAATGGTATTCAAAACCCGTCATCATTCTTTCTGTGCAAAGCAATGAAGAAGATATAGTAAAAGCGTTAGATAACGGGGCAAATGATTATCTTGTCAAACCCTTCCGTACCGGAGAATTGCTTGCACGTATCCGTTCTGCTTTACGCGAAGCTGCTAAAGAAGAAAACGACCCGGTTATTAATTGCAATGATTTACAAATAGATTTATCCCTGCGAACCGTGAAAAAAAACAACGATCTCATAAAATTAACTGCAACGGAGTATTCATTGCTTGCATTGTTAGCGAAAAATAAAGGCAAAGTGTTAACACATCAATACCTGCTTCGTGAAGTGTGGGGCCCCGGATATGTCAGCCAGTCACAATACCTGCGTGTGTTTATAGCACAGCTCAGAAAAAAAATTGAAACCGATCCGAACACACCTGAATTCATTTTAACAGAATCAGGAGTCGGGTACCGGTTCGTTGCAAGAGAATAATCAAGCATTACATATTGAATTTTAAAATGAAATCAAACGAAAAAAGTTTGAACAGGATAACATTTGCCTCTCTGTTAGTAGCGCTCGGAATTATTTATGGTGACATAGGCACTTCACCCCTGTACGTTATGAAAGCAATTGCGGGCAACAATGTAATTGATCCCGTTCTTGTGATGGGCGGTGTTTCGTGTGTGTTCTGGACGCTGACCTTACAAACCACCTTTAAATATGTTATTCTTACACTCAGAGCGGATAACAAAGGAGAAGGAGGAATTTTTTCTTTGTTTGCTTTAGTCAGAAAAACAAAAGCCGGCTGGCTGAAATATCCCGCTATTATCGGGGGCAGCGCTTTGCTCGCTGACGGTTTAATTACTCCGGCTATATCTGTTTCTTCAGCTGTTGAAGGGTTGCGCTATTTTTCTCCCGGCATTCCTATTATTCCTATTGTCATTACTATTTTATTCCTGCTGTTTTTCATTCAGCAATTCGGAACATCCATCGTAGGAAAATCATTCGGGCCGATGATGCTGATTTGGTTTTCCATGCTTGCAATTTTAGGTCTCACAGGAATGTCTTCCAATTTCGAAATTTTAAAAGCCTTCAATCCCTATTATGCTTATGATCTTCTTGCACATTACCCGAAAGGATTCTGGCTATTGGGAGCAGTGTTCCTTTGTACTACAGGAGCAGAAGCGTTGTACTCAGACCTCGGCCATTGCGGAAGAAAAAATATCCGCGTAAGCTGGATTTTTGTTAAGACATGTCTTGTTATAAATTATTTTGGCCAGGGCGCGTGGCTGTTAAACAGGTCAGGAAACAAGCTGGGTGCTGATAATCCATTTTTTTCTCTCATGCCGTCATGGTTTTTATTTACAGGAATCATCATTGCAACAGCTGCTGCAATCGTAGCCAGCCAGGCATTGATCAGCGGATCATTTACATTGATCAATGAAGCGGTAAGATTAAATTTCGGGCCTAAGCTTAAAATTAATTATCCGTCTGAAATCCGCGGGCAGCTTTATATTCCCACCGTTAACTGGGCTTTATGCGCGGGATGTATCGGTATTGTTTTATTCTTTAAAGAATCATCCGGAATGGAAGCGGCCTATGGTTTATCCATCATTATAGCCATGCTAAGCACAACTATGCTGCTCTCCTATTACCTTTATATAAAACGTTATCCATCTTATCTTATCATTTTATTATTGATACTTTTTCTTTCCATCGAACTTTCCTTCCTTGTTGCGAACCTGGATAAATTCAGCCATGGCGGCTGGGTTACGCTACTCGTTACTGCCTGTTTATTCTGTTTCATGTTTTCATGGCATCTCGCACGAAAAATCCGGAACCGCCTCGTGGATTTTGTTAAGCTGGAAGAATATCTCGGATTAATTACAGATATGAGCAACGATACCTCTATTCCTAAATACGCGACACATCTTGTTTACCTCACGAGTGCAAACAGGCGCGATGAAATAGAATCAAAAGTGATTTATTCCATTCTGCAAAAGCAGCCCAAGCGTGCAGATATATATTGGTTCGTGCACGTGGATGTTCTTGATGAGCCTTATATAATGGAATATAAAGTCAGGGAATTAGTAAATGACAAAGTGATTCATATTGATTTTCGTTTGGGGTTCAGAGTGGAGCAGCGTATTAATGTAATGTTCCGCCAGGTAGTCCAGGATTTGGTTGCCAATAAAGAAGTGGACATCCGGAGCCGTTATTATTCACTAAGCAAAATGAATGTGATAGGAGACTTTCGTTTCGTTGTAATTGAAAAACATATTTCAAACGAAAATGTATTTGTTCTCTTCGAAAAAATTGTACTCAATATTCATTCATTTCTCAAATTTTTCGGTTTGCCGGAAGAAAAAGCTTTTGGTCTTGACACGAGTCTTGTAACAGTTGAAAAAGTCCCGCTGGTGGTGAACCCGGTGGGAAGGATTAACTTAAAGAGAATAAAATAGCCTTTATTGTTTCCCTGTAAGAATCATCTTGCTTCTGAAAATATTTTTTACTGCTGAATTAATTTCAATAAAATAAATTCCATCCGGAAGATTTTTTCTTTCAATTTTTATTTCTCTGGTTAAGGGTGAAATGGTTTCTGTTCCTGTTTTTTTTCCGAATATATCATATATTGTCACATTCACCGGGACGTTATAGCCTTCAGGTAGAATAATCACAGCTGAAGTACTGAACGGATTAGGAAATAGAATCCCCATTGTTTGCACTAAATTATTTTCTTCAACAGAAACTCCAAGGCAGGGATCGCTTTGCAGGAAGGTAACCGTATCTTCTATAGTGGGCGAATTGGTAATAATTAATCCCGTAATAACGGTTGGCGTATATGAGTTCACAATAGTATTAGGATTTCCAATATGCGGACTGATAAAATAGGTGTGGCAGCCGCTGACGCCAAGACTATCTGTATGAATAATGTAGGCATCAAGGCTATCGTTGGATGAAAAGCTGTTTGAATAAGCGCCTATAATGTAGCCGCCATCCGGAGCATTTATTAATGCATAAGCTTCGTCCACGGTGGTACCACCGATTGCACGCGCCCACACAGTGTCACCGAGAACATTTACTTTCATGAAGAATACGTGCGAACTGTCATCACCAAGAATAGTAAGAGGATCATTTGGGCGCAGGTGCAGATATGCCCAGCTATCTGTGAAACCTGTGACCACATAACCGCCATCAGGGGCTTCTATCACACAATAGGTGGCGTCAACTTTATCTCCGCCATAAGTTTTTGACCAGATTAAATCTCCAATACTGTCGGTTTTTATCATATATACATCGTAAAATATATTACCGGAAAACGACTCGGTGGCGCCCGTAATTACATAGCCATTGTCGGAAGTATGCGTCACAGCCATTCCTTCTTCAGTGAATATGCCGCCATAGGTTTTGAACCAGAGAACATTTCCATTGCCGTCAATCCGGCTGAGCATAACGTCACGAAGCCCGGCACCATAGCTGTAAACTCTTCCGCATATAGTACATCCGCCATCGTCAGTGGGTGTCAGGTTAATTCCCGAATCGTAAACCGGGCCGCCAATAATGCGTGTCCATAAAGTATCACCGGAATCGTTCACTTTGACAACCAATATATCCCCGGAATTACTACCAGTGCTGTAAGTGGTGCCTGCAATAATATAATTGCTGTCGGATGTCAGTTCAACTTTTCCAAAAGCATCATTTTGCGAAAGTCCGTAAGCCTTGCTCCATAAAATTGTTCCCTGCGAATCGGTACGAATAAGATATCCATCTGAACCGCCAGACCCAAAACTCGTTTGTTCCCCGGACATAATATATCCTCCGTCTAATGTTTGCCTGATGCAATTTCCCACTTCATTTCCCGCACCGCCATACGTTTTTGTCCATAGCAAATTTTCATTGCTATCCAGCTTTGAAAAATAAATATCAAGCACGCCCCCTGCTCCCGGTGCAGAGGTACCGCCCACTAAGGCATAGCCATTATCGCTTGTATGTATGAACGAAAAGCACGATTCATTATAAATGGTGCCGAAAGTTTTTTCTGCAAATGGGTTTTGTGACCATAATTTACCCGTGAGCAGAATAAAAATTAAACAAAGAACAGTTTGCCTGATATCATCCATTTGTATGAGAGTTTTTTTAATTTCGGTACTAAAGATATACAATTTAAATGAGCAAACGCATTTGACTTTCCTGGCCGGATACTTTGGAAGTAAATTCCCTGTTTAAATTTTTCAGTATTTTTGTTTAATGGATTTCCTTCATCGCTTTCTCAAAACCGCGCATCCCACCAAGGCGGAAAAGAAAATACTGGTTGGCCTCCTTTCGATTCTGATTATCCTGTGCACGCTGACTTATTTATCACACCGTAACAGCAAAAGAGTAATATCGAGCGCTGAAGCAGTGGAACGTTCACAGGAAATCAAATATCATATTGAACAGGTGCTTGCTGTGATAACGGATTTTGAATCCACTGCCCGCGGTTATGTAATTACAGGTGATGAAAAATATCTTGAACCGGCAACCCATGCCATTGATAACTTATTTGACCATCTCCATTATTTGGAAGAGGTTGTTGAAAAAGATTCTGTTCAGCTTTCGCAGGTTCATCAGCTTTCGGCACTGGTTGATAAAAAGATAGCTGTTTCAAAAGGCATTGTGAACAAGCGGAAAACTTCAGGAATAACCGCTGCTATTCAATACATGGAAAGCAGTGAGAGCAAATGGCTGATGGATAAGCTAAGGGCTATCACCGACACAATGCTTAAAGAAGAAGATGAAAAACTTAAAAGTGAGCGTGATGAGAATCGCACACATATAAAAAATTTCAACATCACATTTGACCTGATGCTTGTAAAGATTGCTATTTCCATCCTCACCGTTTTTTTTATACTCCGGTTTTATTTTAATGCCCGCAGAAAATCAGAGCAGCTGTTAAGCGAAAACAAGCACTTGCTGCAGAGTATTATTGATAATACTTCTTCTGTAATTTTCATAAAAGATTTATCGGGAAAATACCTTTTGATTAACAACCGTTATGAAAAGCTGTTTCATATTTCGGCAGAAGAAATAAAAGGCAAGGCAGATCATGAAATTTTTCCGAAAGAAGTTGCAGATGCAATTCGTGCTGCAGATTTGAAGGTAATACAGTATAAAAAGTTAATGGAGTTTGAAGAAGATGTACCCAACAACGGGGAGATGCGCCACTACCTGTCCATTAAATTCCCTTTGTTTGACGCGGAGTATAACGTGTATGCAGTATGCGGAATTGCAACTGATATTACCGAACGCAAGCTGATGGAAAAAGAAATAAGGGAACAATCTGATAATATTCTTGATTTATTTAACAATGCCCCCTGCGGTTATCATTCAACCAACAGCGAAGGAATTCTCATTGAAATGAACGATACTGAATTAAGATGGCTTGGATTTGAACGGGAAGAAATAATAGGGAAAGCACATATTCTCTCTCTTGTAAATCAAAAAAGCCATAACATTCTTAAACAAAACTTTTCAGGAATGAAAGAAGGTAAAATTGAAATATTAAAAAATGTGGAACTCATCATGCAGAGAAAAGACGGAACCACTTTCCCGGTTGAAGCGCATGTCAGCATTCAGTGCAATGAAAACGGGGAGTTTTTGCGTACACGCACCACATTGTTTGATATCACTGTGAGAAAGCAGGCTGAAATGCTGATACTGCAGAATTAAACACATAATGATTCCTGCTGTAATTATGGACCGGTTAGTTTCTTCCAATATTTCATTTTTCCCTTATTCGATTTTCAAGCATTAAATTGAATTTTTTTCATACATTTGGGCTAAAATCATTAAATAATTCTTTTGAAAATCAGAATGACAATTGATTAAAATGTGTTTAA
>DATEMK010000278.1:0-5560 GCA_035275625.1 Bacteroidia bacterium | reverse complement strand
TGAAAAAAGCGAAAAAAATAATTCAAAAGGTGCTGCCGGTTCTGAAAAATAAATATGTATTCACTACACTGGCTTTTATAATATGGCTGTCTTTTTTTGACAAGAATGATTTTATTTCAGAATATACTTATCGCCAGCAATTGAAAAGCCTCCGGCAGGACAAGCAATTCTATCTTAATGAAATTAAAGAAAATAAAGAAAAGATGAACGAGCTGATGAGCAGCCCCGCTAACCTCGAGAAATTTGCCCGCGAAAAATATTACATGAAAAAAGACGATGAAGATGTTTTTGTAATTGTTTACAACGATCCTGTTAAAGAAGAAAAATATATAGAATAATTTTTTCCTTAATTTTTAATCTTCCATCTTCCATCTTCTCAGGTCCTGTTCTCATCCGTCTTTACATTCTTCCACGATTCATCCACCGACCAGGGACCTGAACCTTCCACAAGGAAGAAACATAACATAAACAGAACAATAATCGAAAACATTAACTCGGAATTTCCGGAAAAAAAACCTTTTTGAGAATTGATAAAAATAACTGCTCCAATCAGAATGGGAAGCTGAAACAAAATTGCTACCCGTGTGAGCAAGCCGATTGCAATTAACACCCCGCCTACAAGATGCGCAAAAGCCACATAATGAGCGAGCGTAAGGGAAACCCAGGGAAATTTGCTATTGCTCATCATCGCAATTAATTCTTCCGTGTTACTTACATAAAAATATCCCTTCATAAAAATTACCACACCAAGCAGGATGCGTAATAAGTCTAACCATTTGGGATGATGCTTTTCGCCCCACACTTCAATTTTTTGAAACATGTTCATAAAGACCTCCTTTTTTTTAGTTAATATGAATTAGAAATTATTTGGAAGTGTGAAGGTAATAAAAAAAGTTTAAAGTTTAAGGTTTAAAGTCTAAAGTTGTTAACCTTAAACCCAAACCTTAAACTTTAAACCTTAAACCTTAAACTAATATCGTTACTCTACTGAAAATTTAAACCTGCTCACTGAAGGACCCTGCTCAACGATTAACATATACATGCCGTTAGCATACTTACTTACGTTCAGATCATCACCGTTCAAACCCTGAACAGCTTTGCGTACAGTTTGAAACAATTGACGTCCGCTCATGTCAGTAACTTTCAGTGTATATTCAGAAGACTTATCAGTAATGAAAGCATATTTCAGCGTTTCCTTAACCGGGTTTGGATATGCATTGAGATGCAGCGGATCAGAAGCATCCATCCTTACGACCGGAGATGGAAGTGTATGAATCATCAGCTTATTGCTCCAGCGTGATTTACCTCCATTAGCGCACACCGTTCTTACCCTGACTGCATAGTAAGTATCAGGCATCAAATTGCTTATCTGTCCATGACCAAGGTTAGGATTTCCAACAATAGTTTCTGTTGCATAATCATCGGGACCAGCATAGAATATCTTAAATGTATCAACAGAAATAGCCGGATCCCATCCTATAACCGCCAGATCATAGGAAACATCAACCTGGTAAATTGTTCCCGGAGGGGTACACGTATCTGTTGTTGTGAAAATAGCTAACGGTGAAAACAACGTTGTGTTCCCGTTACAGACTGACTGTACTTTCCATTCGTAGGAAGTGTTCGTCAATAGATTAGACAAATATGTCCTGTCAGGATAAGTTTGTGCATTTACCGTTTGTGTTGTAAAGGCTCCAGTACCTGCTTTTCGATATTGTACTACATATTGTTGTGCAGATGTGGCATACCATTTAAGTGTAGCTGAATTCTGGGCAATATTTCCCGTAGTAAGATTAATCGGTGTGGAACCGCAGCTCAACGGAACAGATAAAGTTGTGAAATCTGCCGGATTACTTTTTTTCTCAGTACCTGCACAGAATGTTTTAACTGTCCATTCATAGTGAACCCCGGGCTTTAAACCACCAATTCTTGTACTTGACACATTGCCGGGAACTGTGATGAATTTGTAGTTAACCATTCCTGTACGAACATAAGAAACTTCAAATGAATCAGCCGTAATAGCAGGATTCCATGCAACCATTGCCTCGTCATCATCAATATTATAAGAGGTAAGCATATTAGCTTTAGCACATGGACTAGCGACAGGATTTACAACAGTCATGCTTTGCGGGTTGCTAATACAACCAGTCGCATTAATGGCTCTTACGCTTACATTTCCCCCGGTTGTCATAGAAATTGTTTGCGATGTCTGGCCATTAGACCACAGATAAGAAACCGCTGAAGGCTCATACGCAGTTAATTGATAAGCTGCGTTCGGTATATACGTAGTAGTTATGGATGGAGTCATCGGTTCATCATTGAGTGTAATTACAACCTGTGCCGAAGTTCCGTTAGATGCCTGAACTGTATAAGTACCTGCTGCTTTTACATATATAGATGAACCTGTCTGTAATCCCGGAAACCATAAATATGAGAAACCTGCTGTTGCTGACAACAATACTGAATCCCCTTCACAAATAGATGATGATCCGTTAACAGTTATTGTCACCGGGTTGCTGACCGTTACAGATGTTGCAGAAGAAATTGCAGAGCAACCATTAGCATACGTGACCGTTACCCTGTAACTGCCCGCTGTTCCCACAGTAATAGATTGAGTAGTTTGACCGTTGGGAGTCCAGTTATAAGACGCGCCAGCACTTGAAGTTAAAGTAACAGTTTGTCCCTGGATAATGGAAGTAGATCCGCTTGGAGTAATTACGGGAACGGCAGGTACATTAACCGTTACATTTTGAGCTGCAGAAGTAGATGAACAACCATTTGAATTAGTTACACGAACCGAATAACTTCCTGAAGATGATACATTAATTGATTGTGTTGTCTCGTTATTAGGAAGCCATAAGTAACTGCTGCCAGTGCTTGATGTCAGTGTAACATTGCCGCCCTGACAGAAAGTAGTGGCGCCTCCCGGTGTAATAGTCGCTGTTGGATTTGAATTAACTGTAACAATCACAGCACTTGAAGTTGCAGAACATCCTCCTGCATTAGTTACTCTGACGGTATAGCTGCCCGAAGAAGAAGCTGTAATGGATTGTGTAGTTGCACCACCCGGAGTCCATAAATACGAGTTTCCTGAGTTTGCAGATAAAACAACTGAACCTCCCTGGCAGAATGTTGTTGCACCATTAGGAGTTATTGTTGAAGTTGCCGCTGAAGAAACTGATACCGTCATTGGAGTTGAAGTTGCACTGCAACCGTTGCTTTGTATAACTGTTACAGAATAACTTCCTGCTGAACTAACTGTAATTGACTGTGTAGTCTGATTACCCGGAGTCCATAAGTAAGATGAACCTGAAGATGCTGTCAAAACAACATTTCCACCCGGACAAAAGGTTGTGGGACCATTTGCTGTAGCAGTTGCGGTACAATTAGTTGAACATGTCGGTCCGGCTGGAGTCAATCCTAAGTTTGAATTTGTTGACATTATAATCTGATCAATTTCCAGCTTTGAATTTTCAGGAGTTAAACGAAGAGTATGGTTTGCTAATGTTAAATTTGAATAGCTGATTGCTTGTTGACTGGCAGCATCTATACGATACCATTTCCAAATTGTATCAGCAGCACAGCTGATAGTTTTAGTATTGGTATTATCTACAGAAACAGTTACGCCTGTTGTAGCGCCATTCACTCTGGAACGCATCTTTACCCATAAATAATATGTAGTTGGAGCAACACGCGGTGTGAATGTATATTCAATAGGAGTGAACGAAGTCTGTGCGTCAGGGAAGGTGATAAAACTTGTAAAACTTCTATAATCTCCTGCAGATGTTCCGGCAGGAACTGTAGTTTTAATGTTATAGGCTGTTGTTGTGTTATCATAAAGTTCAGCTTCGAAATTAAAATCTTTTGACCAGTACCATGGATGAGCATTCTCATGCCATCCGTCTAATTGATAAAATACAGGGGCTGATGTATTTGTGTTATCATATATATAGGTGCTTCCCTGTCTTCTTACTTTAAATTTAAGAGTCTGGCCGTTTAACGTTATTTGTGCATCATCAATAAGAGGAGTGCTGTTAATGGTATTTGAACTGTTTTGAATTGTACCGGTAATCGCGTACTTATTTGCTGTATCTTTTTTCCTGATCACAACCACTTTGTTTGTCGCCCCTGTGGAGAATTGGTAGTAAGGAATCGGCTGGTTAATACCATAGGCATAATTAGAATTGTCAATCATATCACCCGCTAACAAAGAACCGTTCCTCAAAATATCTTCATAACGGCTGGATACAGCTTGTGAATAAGGAGGAATAACAGCCTGCCATGCATATCCTCTTGGATCGTTTGCCGGGAGGCTCTCCGTAAAATAGCTGGTATAATAAAACTCAGAACCATACATACCCATAACTTTCATGAGTCCTAACCATTGTGCAGGGCGTACATCATTTTCCGGATTTGCATCCCATCCTGCTGCAACGAATGGTGAAAAGAGCTTATCACCCAAAGCAAGCTCGTAATAACGAGACTGTGTTATCCATTTTAAACCATGCCATGCAGAAACCCAGTCTTTCCAATTGTTCGGCCACCTTACATACAAATCAGGGGTTGAATAGTATTGCCCGTTAATAGGATCGTTAATATATCGTGATTCTTCCCAGGCTAACTGATAATCTCTATGCCCATCCATTCTATACTCTGTATATTTTGCATTTTGCAAACGGGGATGAGACATAAATTTTGCCCTGTATGCATTGTCATTTTCTCTCACCTTTTTCGCAAGAAATGGCTGCCAGCCTAAACCTGAAGCATTTTTTGCAGCGGTTACTGCCGGATCTGATTGTAAAGCATAATTTTCAAGAATAGGATATACTTCACCATCTTCATTTACTATGTCAACATTTCTTGTGAGGTTGGCTAAAGATGCATTTAAATAGCCGCGTACAACATCTCCATCAGCAGAATAATCTGCTGCAGGAGCTGTAGGTCTCCATACTTTATAAGGATAAGCTGTAGGATTTCCGCTCCAATCTAAAAATGTTCCGCTTGAATTCTGAAGATAATGATCGTTAGAAAAATTCTGATCCCACATTTTTGATCCGCCTGTTTGCGCTCTCAAACTCATTAAACACGCTTTATACTGAGGATTTGCATTTGCCAATGCTACGCAGGTATCGTTATATGCGCCCGTAAACCAGGTAAGCGTTAACATGTAGTTAAAATTCTTCGCTAATTCTCTTTGAATGTCAGCCTGGGTATGTATAGCTGTCGCATCGGAAACACCCGGTTGTTTGTAACCGCCAAAGTAAATTGGATCCATTACATTATAATTTGGCAATAAAGTGTGCCCCGGTTTATAACGCGGCACCGGAAATGATTGTAATTGTTGAGTTGCACTTACTGTTACATTTGGATGTCCCGGGGGAAATTCTAACGGATCAACCTGGGCAAATGTGTTATTCACTCCTGTGAACAAAAGACACAATAGCAACCATAATAGTAATGGTCCGCTTAAACCGGACCGGATTTCATTCAATCGTTTTTTTTGATAAGTCGTTTTCATTTTCATGCTCATGATTTGTTTTAAAGTTTAATTTTTATTATT
>DATEMK010000277.1:0-29088 GCA_035275625.1 Bacteroidia bacterium | reverse complement strand
TAACGTCCGAAGGAATTTCAATTGTGCTGGCAATGGATCTTTCAAGCAGCATGCTGGCAGAAGATCTGAAACCAAACAGAATTGAAGCTTCAAAAAAAGTAGCGATGGATTTTATTGAAAGCCGCCCGGGTGATTTGATCGGGCTGGTGGTATTCAGCGGAGAAAGCTTTACACAATGCCCCCTGACAAGCGATCATGATGTTTTGAAAAACCTGATGTCAGAATTAAAAAGCGGATTTCTCCAGGACGGTACTGCCATTGGTGAGGGGCTGGCAACTGCTGTCTTGCGTTTAAAAGACAGCAAAGCAAAAAGCAAAGTAATTATTTTGCTCACGGATGGTGTAAGTAACGCAGGCTCGGTGGCCCCTGTTACTGCCGGAGAAATTGCCAAGACTTTTGGTATCCGTGTTTATACGATCGGTGTGGGACGCAATGGAACGGCTCCTTACCCGGTTAAAACACCATTCGGAATCCAATACCAGAATGTGGAAGTGCAAATTGATGAGCCTATCATGCGACAGATTTCGGAAACTACCGATGGTAAATATTTCAGGGCAACTGATAATAAAAGCCTTAGGCAAATTTATGCTGAAATTGACAAAATGGAAAAAACAAAAATAGAAGTTACAGAGTTCAAAAGACACAGTGAAGAATATTTGCCATGGGTGATTGCGGCAGGATTGTGTTTATTGATGGAAGTCTTGTTGAGATATACTTACTTGAAAAGTTTGCCATGATAAAAAGTACTAAGTATCAAGTATTAAGTATCAGGACAAACGATATATTATAAATTAAATATTCGCATCAAATCGCACATCGTAAATCAAAATGTTTCGCTTAGCACATAAAGAATTTCTCTGGCTCTATGCACTGATACCGGTGTTCATTATAATTTTTTTATTGATGATGCGCTGGAAGAAAAAAGCATTGAACAGGTTTGGTGAGCCTTCACTGGTAACGGAATTATTTCCTGATGCATCTGTAACAAGACCCTATTTCAGGTTCCTGTTTTTATTGTTAGCTGTCATACTCTTTATTTTCGGAATGTGCGGCCCGCAAATCGGAACCAAGCTGGAAGAAGTAAAAAGAAAAGGTGTTGATATTGTCATTACACTTGATGTCTCCAACAGCATGAATGCAGAAGACATCCGCCCGACCCGCCTTGAACGATCAAAGCAGGCAATTTACCGTCTCATTGACAGGATGCAGGGTGATAGACTCGGGTTGATTGTTTTTGCAGGACAAGCTTATGTACAACTGCCGATTACAACAGATTACGGAGCAGCAAAATTATTTTTACAGACAATAAATTCAGACATTGTTCCCACACAGGGAACTGCCATAGGCAGCGCCATTGACCTGGCGGTGAAGTCTATCGGGGATTCTATCAGAACAAATACGGTGATTGTTGTAATAACCGATGGAGAAAACCACGAAGACGATGCTTTAGAAGCGGCAAAGGCAGCGGCAAAAAAAGGAATAATAGTTCATACAATAGGAATGGGAAGCCCTGACGGAGCGCCAATTCCCGTGTATCGCAATGGCCTCAGATCGGGCTTTGTCCAGGATGAAAGCGGTAACACTGTAGTAACAAAATTAGATCCTGATTTGCTTCAGAACCTGGCAGATGCCGGAAAAGGAAAATTTGTAAGAGCCACAAATAATGATGACGGATTGGAACTGATCATGAAAGAAATTAATTCAATGGAGAAAAAAGAATTCGGCACCAAAATGTTTACTGACTATGAAGACCAATTCCAGTACTTCATAGGAACAGCGTTATTATTATTGCTGATTGAATTTTTAATGTCGGAGAAAAAAAGTAAATTGCTGAAGCAGTGGAACTTGTTTGGAGTAAAGAAAAAAGCGGCATAAGAGATAAGATGTACAATTTACGATTTACGATTTGCCGTTTATAATTTATAAGATGAAAGAAGTTAAAAAATATTTGTTTTCACATTTGATGGGCTCCATCATCCTGGTATTATTTTCATTGAATGTGAATGCGCAATCCGAAAGAAAATTGGTGCGTGATGGAAATAAACAATACCAGTCAGGAAAATATTCGGATGCTGAAATTAATTACAGGAAATCACTGGAGAAAAATAAAACCTCTTATACAGGCACTTACAATCTTGGTGATGCCTTGTATAAACAAAAAAAATATGATGAAGCAGCTTCACATTTTAACAATAGCGCTGCTTTATCAAAAGATAAAAAATCACTGTCAAGAAGCTATCACAATTTGGGAAACTCGCTGGTGGAATCTAAAAAATATGAAGAAAGTATCGCAGCATATAAGAATGCTTTGAAATTAAATCCGGATGATAATGACACCCGTTATAATCTTGCTTATGCGCAATCAATGCTGAAACAGCAGCAGCAGCAGCAAAACCAGGACAATAAAGATAATAAGGAGAACAAGGACAAAAAAGATCAGAAACAACAACAGCAGGAAAATAAAGATAAAAAAGATCAGCAAAAGCAGGAACAACAGCAAAAGCAGGAGCAGAAAGACCAGCAGGCAAAACAGCAGCAGCAAAAAATTTCAAAAGAAGATGCCGAAAGGATCCTGCAGGCATTGAAGAATAATGAAAACGATCTCCAGAAAAAATTGGCGAGGAAAGAAGGAGAGAAAATCAGGATTGATAAGCAATGGTAGAATGCAAATTGAAAATTAGAAATCAGGAATGAAAAATTGGTTGAGAAATTTTTTTATGCTGCTTGCGGGAATTTTATTCCATGCAAATGTTTTTGCCCAATCTCTTTCAGCTTCTATTGATAGAAATCCTGTTGCTGTTGGCGATCAGTTCCAGGTTACGTTTACATTAAATGCCACCGGCTCAAGTTTTCACGGTCCGGTTTTTTCCGATTTTAATGTATTGGCTAATCCAAGCCAATCTACGAGTATGAATATTATTAACGGAAGTATCAGCCAATCATTAAGTATTTCTTATTATTTACAGGCGAAAAGTGAAGGAACCTTTAAAATAGGTTCTGCTTCTATTATCTGCAATGGAAAAAAATTAGAGTCCCCGCCTTTTACTATTACTGTAGTTAAAGCAAGTTCCCGGCCGCAACAGCAACCTCAGCAAAAACAAGAGTCAACGGAAAATAATGGCGTTAGTCCACGGGATGTTTTCCTCATGACAAGCGCAGATAAAAAAAACGTTTATTTGGGTGAAGGGATTGTTGTAACTTATAAGCTATATACAAAGTTTGACTTGCTGAATTATGCAATTCTAAAAGATCCGGCACTTAATGGTTTCTGGTCGCAGGATATTCAGTTACCGGCATATTTAAATCAGAGAACTGAAACTGTAAACTCAGTTCAATACGTTGTTTATGAGGTGAAGAAAGTTGTTTTGTTCCCGCAGCAAAGCGGTACTCTCGTTATTGACCCGATGGAAAGAGAATATATTGCACGCATCCAGGTGCCGATTGATATATATAATTTCCGATCCTTCGGCATTCGTGAAGTAAAAATCAAAGTAAAAAGCGATCCGATTAATATTACCGTTAATAAACTGCCGCCTGGTCCTCCCTCCTCATTCACAGGTTCAGTCGGCAAATTTAATTTTGAAGCATCGCTTGATAAAAATAAAACAAAGCCAAATGATCCGGTTACACTAAAAATTAAAATCAGCGGTAAGGGAAATTTAAGCCTTGTTGATCCGCCCAAAATAAATTTTCCACCGGATATAGAAACGTATGATCCTAAAGTTATAAATAATATTTCAACAACTGCTGCGGGATCGTCAGGAAATAAAATCTTTGAGTATTTACTGATTCCCCGCCATGGGGGAAACTATAGAATTGATCCGGTTCAGTTTTCTTATTTTGATCTTGATAAAAAAAATTATGTTTCGCTTTCATCCTCTTCGTTCAATCTTGATGTTGAAAGCGGGACGGGTGATAATACGGCCGCCATATCGGGAGTCGGCAAAGCAGATGTGCAAATTATCGGAAAAGACATCCGCTTCATTAAAACCGGGAATATTGAATTCGTAAATGCAGCAAAAGAGTTTTATGGCTCATGGGTATTTTATCTTCTTTTTGCCCTGCCTTTCATCCTTTTTGTTCTTTTAATTATCATGAAAAAAAGAAAAGAAGCGCGTGATGGCAACATTAAATTAGTGAAAAGCAGCAAAGCAAATAAAATGGCGAAAAAACGCCTTGCCATTGCAAAGAAATTGTTAAATGAAAAAAATTATGAAAAGTTTTATGATGAATCGTTCAAAGCTTTGTGGGGTTATACAGGTGACAAACTCGGCATCCTTCCTTCTGATCTTTCAAAAGATGCTGCTGCAAATTCATTGAAACAAAAAAATGTATCCGATGATTCAATAAATAAGCTGATCAGCACATTGGACTATTGTGAATTTGCGCGGTTTGCTTCCGCAAATTCAGGAGTCAGCCCTGAAAATATTTATAATGATTCGGTAACTATTATTACAAAGCTGGAGGAAGAAATAAAATGAGGAAAGAAACCGGAAAACAGAAAACAGGAAACAGAAACGGGAAAAAAGTTCCGGCCATAACGCTTTCCCGGATCTTCAACCGCTTAATGGGATTAAAACCCAAAAGAAGAAATCCTGTTTTTCAATTTTTATTTTTCATATTGATTTCGTTAGAAGCGGGCCCTTCCATTGCAAAATCTCCTCAATCAGCTTTTGAACAGGCTAACCAATTTTATATTGAAAAAAATTATGAGAAATCAATAAGCATACTTGAAGATCTTGTAAAAACAGGAAATGTTTCCGCTGAACTGTATTACAATCTCGGAAACGCTTATTACAAGTCCGGAAATTACGCAGCGGCAATTCTCCATTATGAACGGGCAAAAAAATTAAAACCCTCCGATCCGGATATTGATTTTAACCTGCGTCTTGCAAACCTCAACACGATTGATAAAATTGAACCTGCCCCCCAGGTATTTTATGTAAAATGGTGGAATGATTTTGTGAGCAGGTCATCCATTGAAACACATGCAAAAAACGGGTTGCTGTTTATCTGGATAGCATTTTTCATTTCGCTCATTTATATTTTTGTGAACGTGAGTATAATTAAGAGAATAACATTTTTTGTAACTTTTATTTTGCTTTGTTGCGGAATTTTTTCCATTTATCTTTCGCAAAAACAATTAAATGACATGTATGATAACCAAACTGCCATTATAGTTCCAACAAGTGTTTATGTAAAAGGTTCTCCCGATGACAACAGCATCAATCTTTTCATGCTGCACTCAGGAACTAAGGTGACTGTAATTGACGAACTTCAGAGCTGGAAACGCATTCGCATCGCTAACGGTAATGAAGGCTGGATTTTATCGGGAAGTATTGAAATAATTTAGATCCGGCAGGTTATTAATTATTGAATGGACAATTTATTGAGTTGGCCCATTTATCCGGATTTTAATTTGAAAATTTATTCTTACTATTCAGATGGATGAGAAAAATAGAAAAAACAGGAAAATAAATCTTTTAAAGCATCACTTTCACCAAAGCAATTCCTGCGTTACTTTTTACTTTTAAAAAATACACAGAATGGTTGAAGTCTGCCGTGCTGATCTTATAAAGTTTTTGATTGTCACCTGAATAATCTGCAGCTTTGTAAACGATTCTTCCCCTGAGATCAAACAATTCAACAGAAACATTTTCCAATTTATCATTGCTGAACAATTCAAAAGACAATATGTTTTCAAAGCTGGTAACATGGCCGATTCCGAAATTGCTTTCGGCTGAAATATTTATAGTTCGGATTTCACTTTCTGTAACCTGGTTGTTGAAATCTGTTTGCAAAAGTTTATAAAAAGAAGCCCCTTTAAAAGGCATTTCATCCGTGAAATTATATTTTGAGGCGGATGTTGTTGTTCCGTTACCCTCTACCCTGCCGATGGATTCAAAGTTAAATCCATCTTTGGAGCGAAGCACTGTGAAATAATCATTGTTAATTTCAGAAGCGGTGATCCAGGTAAGTTCTGCTTTTTTATTATCAACTGCCTTTGCCGTAAAACTTATCAGTTCCACGGGCAAAGGAATATCAGGAATTAACGAACCAAACGTAAATGAACCGAAAGCCGAAACCGGTGCAATGGAAGAAGTGAGATGTCCTGTATTCCCCAGGATGAACAAGCCTGCCGCACCTTTATCATCCCAGACAGGCGTATAATAGGCTACTCTTAAATTCGGAGAAAGCGGCCCGCCTGTTATTCCGCTGAAAAAAGCATCTTCCCAATAAAGCGTCACATCATTTACATTAGATGCCGTACCAATGGATAACAGATTCCAGTATTCAACTATACTAATATGATCCAAAGGAGGATTCACAGTATATATCCCATACCCGGCTTTAAAATATTCGGCCTGGAATGCGGAAGTAGCTGAAGCAGGCACTGCCATTGCAATTCGCGCCCACTTGCCTCCTTTACCGGTTGGAAAAATAAAAGCATCATTTCCGATCTTTCTCACTTTTCCGGAAACATAACTCGAGGCAGATAAATTTGTAACAGTGGCATTATCCGTAAAAACAACTTCATCTGTTGCATTCACAACCGGGGTCACCACACCGTTAATCATATTCATATTTCCTTTTACAGTCACATCACCGTCAATGGTAAACCCGGCAGGATTATCCAAACTTACGTTGTAATAATTTTCGTTCTTATCAATAAGAGAAGTAGTTATTGTTTGCGTTCCTGAACCAAGAAAATAAACAGTACTGTTCCCTTCTGAGAAATTTGTTTCACTAAGCTGATTGGTCCAGTTTCCGATCAGGTAAAATTGTCCGTCAGCCACTGCATTGTTTCCATCATCCATATCAAACGTTCCTGTACCGCCAACAGGAAAAATAAAGTTGCCAAAAGAAACCAGCTTATTATTTATGTTTCCTTCAATGATAAGACTTCGCCCTGAAACAGTTAAGTTTTTGCATTGGGCTACATTTAAATATTTAGCTGCTGTTGTGGCATAGAGAACAACATCAATTCTCGAATTGTTTATAGCTCCTGCAGGGATGTTTGCAACCGGAATGGTAACATCCACAGTCGGATCAGGAACAGTGAAGCTTTCCCAATTACGGCAATTGAACCAATCCGTATTAAAATCGCCTACCCAATAACCCGGAGGATTACCCGCAATAAAAGTAAATTGCTTTCCTGCAGAAGCGCCTGCAGCGCCTGAAAAATCTTCCGGGACATCAAGACAGGTAGTATTTCCGGGTTGCGTCCAGTTTGCGGTATTCATGATAGCGCCAAGCAGTTGCCGCTGACTGCCGTTATGTAAAGAACTGTTCAGGTAATAATACACATCTCGGTTGGTTGTAAATTCAAGATTGAAACATTCAATATCATCAGGCAGCCGGGAAACACGATCTGAATTGGCTGTGCCTGCAGAACATGTATTTGCCAATGGAACCCATGGTGCGGCATTAGTCATTCCAAATAAAACCTTTCCTGTAAAAACATTGTAACGGTTCACGCTGTATGTGCCAAGCCCGATGAAGTCTCCCTGCACAAGGAAGATTTGATCAGGAGCGCTGGAAGAAATGTTACATGCACCCGTGCTTCCGGCAGTGCTGAAGCTTGCAGTTGCTATTCCGCTGATGGCAATATTTGAAATCACTGAATTGGGTATATCCCCGCTTACGTTCACGGTAATGATGCTGCCTTTTGTAATGCTTGTTAACCCATTCCATGTAAATGCAGCAAAGGCAGGATCCTGGTATGGATCGTTTCCTGAACCGTACCAGCGGTTCGTCCTTACACCTGCTGTTGCACCTGATTCAAAACGTGAATTCACAATTTTAAATTTTGTTCCCGGCAGGAGATCCACCATGTTCATTAAATAATACCTGTCGGTTGCTGCACCGGTATTACAACCCACACCGGTTCCGACTTTAGAATCATAACCAACAATCACCATATCACCCGGCAATAAAACAGTTCCTCCTGTCACGCCAATTATCAGCGTTCCGGCATTGGAAGTAAGCGAAGACGCGCATCCGCCAAGTATGCAATGATACATGTATCCGTTCATAGCAGCGGTAACCCCGCTGATGGTCATTGCCGCTGTTGTAACACCTGAATAAGGCGGAAGGTTTGAAAGAGCAGTCCATGTAACTCCACCATTGGTACTTTCTTCCCATTGATAGGAAACAGTATTGACAGCATTTACGGTAAAAGTGGCATTCGTTCCGGCCGGAGTTATGACATTAGAAGGTTGTGTAAAAATTACAGGCCCGCTGCTGACAGTAAGTACTGCTGAAGTTGATGTCGAGGGGCAGCCTGCATCAGTAACAACAGAACGATACTGGTAATTGTTCATTGCCAGCACAGCAGGATTGATGGTCAGAGTAGCCGTGTTAAAGCCCGTGTAGGGCGGAGCATTTGGAACAGGATTCCAGCTTACACCACCATTGATACTATATTCCCAAACATAAGTCGGAGCGCCCCCCGTAGTCAGCACAGTAAAGGAAGCGCTGTTTCCATTACAGGCGGCTGCATTTCCGGGATTGAGAATAAAAGTGGGACCACCCGCAGTTAACATCGCTGCATTAGAAGTAACGGGTGCAGTGCATCCTCCATTTGTAATTACACATTGATAAAGATTATTATTTAATCCTGCTGACGCACCGGTAATATCCAGGGTAGTTGCTGTTACATTGGAATAAGGAGCACCGTTAGAAAGATTAGAATACGTTAAGCCGCCATCGGTACTCACCTGCCACTGGTAAGCAGTAGCGCCTGCCGTAGTTGCTACAGTGAAAGATGTATTGCTGCCAATACAAGTAACAGCATTTGAAGGCTGGGAGGTAATTGAAAATGCAGCGCCAACATTTAAAAGAGCAGCATTGGAAGTCACGAAAGAACATCCGTTGGTTGTAACACAACGGTATTGATAATTATTAAGGCCGGCCGTTACACCTGTAAGATTTAAAGTGGCTGTTGTCACATTGGAGTAAACACCACCGTTAGAAAGATTATTCCAGACAGTACCGTTATATTCCTGCCATTGATATCCTGTCGGGCCTGCAGCAGTAATGGTGAAAGAAGTATTATTTCCCGCACAGACAGAAGAAGCTAACGGTTGCGTGGTTATTGAAAGTGGTGCACAGGTTGAAGCAGTTAAGCTTACATCATCCAACCCGATCCCCTGTGAATTTGTGCCGCTTGTAAAAAGTATCCATTTCAAATAATAACCATTGCCGTTTGGAATATTTACGGATGGTAACGTGAAAGATCTTACAGCCGTTTGAGGAGCTGCAAATGTATATGAGCTTGCCCCCACTGGAAAAACTAATCCGGATATATCTCCGGCAGTCTCCCATGTCCATGAATTTCCATCCAGGGATGTGAAAAATGTCATGACAAAAACTGCCGTGTTGATCCGGTATCTTTCCACCTGGAAACTTATTGTCACATCTGTGATGGTAAGGCCGGTATTATTCTGATAATAGGCCATGATGCAATTCGGATTGGCGTAACTTCCTGAGGTCATAAATCCGGGTGAACGGTCTGCACCGCCAGTTGTAGCCCAATTATAACGGCTTCCTGTTACAGGTGCGCCCGAACTTGCCTGCTGAAGTGTAGCCGTAACATTGGTTCCTGCTGACCAGGTTGCTGTTCCTGCTATTCCGGGAGCAGCCATTTTCCAGTTTGCCGGAAGTGAAGCAGTTGCACTCGCTCCCATGCCATTAAAATTTTCTGTTACCGGAGTTGTGTTTGGAACACTGATCTGTGCTTTTAGGGTAGAAAAATTAATGCATAACAAAAACATACAGCTGCCTGAAGCAACTGTTGAAATAAAAGAGAATAGATTAAATTTTTTTCTTTGTTTTCGTTTCATTAAAACCAATAAATTTACAGCATTCATCAATGTCTGCAAAAGTAAGGTAATTAATTTAGGGTAACATTATTTAAAAGTTAATCTTTTCAACGATTGTTAATTAAATTACGGTTTTAAGACCGTCTCAAAATGAACAAATTTTGTATCGCCATACACGGAGGAGCGGGAACCATCCTGAAGTCAGCAATGACATCTGAAAAAGAAAAAACTTACCGGGACGCATTAAGGCTTGCGATAAATGCAGGCTATGAAATTTTAAAAAATAATGGCTCATCATTGGATGCTGTTGCTCATGCGGTAATGGAACTTGAAAACTGTCCGCTGTTCAATGCCGGAAAAGGTTCTGTTTTTACTCATGAAGGAAAGCATGAAATGGATGCTTCTGTTATGTATGGAAAAAATTCAGAAGCAGGGGCGGTTGCCGGATGCAGGAATATAAAGAATCCTGTTTTGCTTGCAAAAGCCGTTATGGAGCAAACAGAGCATGTTATGTTATGCGGTGAAGGGGCAGAAGAATTTGCAAAAAAAATAAATATGGAGTTTGAAGACGATGCTTATTTTTTCGACCAGTTCAGATACAATCAGTTGATGGAAGTAAAAGATTCAGATAAAACATTTCTTGATCACAGTGAAAAAAAATTCGGAACTGTTGGCGCTGTCGCTTTGGACAAAAACGGAAATTTAGCGGCAGCCACTTCCACAGGAGGAATGACCAATAAAAAATTCGGAAGGATTGGCGATACCCCGATTATTGGTTCAGGAACATACGCGAACAATAAAACCTGTGCTGTTTCCTGCACCGGGCATGGAGAATTTTTTATACGCGGTGTGGTTGCTTATGATGTTTCATGCCTGGTGGAATATAAAAACTTTTCGCTCAGGCAGGCCTGCGCGTTTGTTGTTCACGATAAATTAAAAAACCTGGGCGGTGAAGGAGGATTAATTGCTGTTGATGCAAACGGAAATATTGAAATGGTTTTTAATTCCGATGGAATGTACCGCGCTTCTATGAAAGAAGGGGAACTGGTTGTGGAGATATATTGAAACGGAAGTAAAACCCATAACGGAAATTCAATTGCCGATTTTTTTTCGGGCCCCCTTGCATTCCGGGAAAATGGAAAGTGAATTTTACTGAATGACTAAAAAATATTTTTTAAAAATGTTTTCAAAATAAAAATCACAAACCTGTGTAAGCCTTGCTATCAGTAATTTCTAAAATTATATTTTTTAGTATAATTGAAATATGCATTTTTAAAATTAAACAGGTACAAACCGTTTGTCAAACCTGGAATTTCAATTTCATCATCCGGAACGGTGGGATTAATTTTTTTATTCAGGATCAATCTTCCTTTCATATCGTATAAAGTAAAAGTAAAATCATTTTTTTCTTTAATATTTTTTAAAAATATTTTATTGCCGGAAACAGAAACAGAAAAGGGATCAGCCGTTTGATCATCTGTGGCCTCCTGTGCAATATCGCTTTGCCCAATTTTTTGTACACCGGCAAAAGCAATCAATTGGGGTTTATTTGAAGTTTGCTCTTTTGAATAAAACGTTGCAAAATTATCTGTAGTTTTTGCTTTACAGCGAAGCACTAAAGAAATAAGCGTATCTCCTGCAGTCTTTTTTTGCTGCACTAAATTGGTTATATTCCATTCATAGTATTGCAGAACAGTGCCTGAAATTGTCCTGGTTGCATAAACGGTGGAAGATGCTGCCGGCCTGTTATTAAAGGTTAGTAAAGATTCCTGCCAGGTTTGATTCGAAACATCACGCACAGTTACATCTGCTGAAGGAGTGAAGGATGTATTCATTTTTCCATACAGGCGCAGGGTTGCATTGGAAACATTACTGTCCATGTCCGCAATATTGAATCGCAAATAAATTTCCCGGTACACATCCGTGCCGCTATCCGCTTTTTTTGCCTGCAGCGAAAGCGATGATCCGTAATTTGTATTGGCGAAAGAGCCTGACCTCACATAAGCATCCGCTACCGGGTTAACGGCAGTTGAAACGGGAACTAATTTTACATCTAAATGTGCAAAGACTCCATTGCTTAAAGAAATTCCGGCAACTGTTTTTGTGACATAACCGGTTTTTGAAAACCGGATACTATATGTTCCCGCAGTGGCAAGCCCGGTTGAATAGGCGCCAGTAATTTTGGTATGATCAAATTCAGGGTTGCTCAGAATTTCTACTAACACATTATTGACCGGAAAATTGGTGATACTGTCTCTGACATACCCTGTAAGATGACATCCTCTCACATAAGTCGGAGTGAGAACATACAATCCCTGCTGCATATCAGACGCGACAAAATTGCCCGAAGGCAGAAAAGGATAAACACCCCAGCAGCCGCTGAATCCGGCTCCGCTGTTGGGGCTGGTATCATAGTAGCCGGTTTGTACCAGGTGACTCGGTTTGGATACATCTACAATAGAAATTCCCGAAGTGTACCACGAGCTGATCGCATAATTATTCAGAACGTGCGTATTGTGTATGGCAGAGTTATCGCCCGGATGAATTTGAATTCTGTCTAATTCACGGATATTGGTAACATCTGAGACATCATAAGAAGTCAGGTATGAATTGTTCACTTCATCCGTTGTAAATAGCGTTCTTCCGTTACCCGACAGCCAGGTATTGTGAGGGAAATTGTTAGGGGTATTTTGCGTTGCCACTAAAACCGGATTCGTTTTATCAACCACATTGTACACTCCAAAATAACCTGCATATATATGAGCAGCCCACAGCGTATCATTTCTTATATACCCATCGTGTATATACGGACCGGGCGTATGACCTCTGTAAACAGGATTCCAGGGATCGGGATTGAGGTCGCAAATTTTTGCAGCACCGCTGAAAAGACCTCCGCCAAATAAATACACATAACCATCTTCAATATGGAGAGCATGGATGTTTGACAATTGACCGGCAATGGCTCCATCACCGGTGTATTGTTTTATTTGTACGGAGTCAGGCAGGTATTGCAGGTTAATAATCTGAAGCCCACCGCCTGCTTCTGTTGTCACATAAGCATAATGCTGCCAGGTTTTCACTTCGCGCCAGGTGGAATTCAATCCAGGCACTGCGAATTTTTCATCAGGATTCACAGGGTCAGTTACATCAACAATGGATAATCCGATGGATGTACCCACTAATGCATATTCGTTACCGGAGGCGTCCACATAACCGCCAATGTTTGCTAACTGAACACCCGGATACGTTAATTTAGACCGGAAGGTAATATTTTGTTGCGCGTTTAGTGTAATGGTTAATGTGAGAAGCAAGCAGAGTAATTGGTTTTTTTTTATTTGTTTTAATTTTAAGCATGCCAAAGATAATGCATTTGCTGAGTTGAAAAACAAGCCTTATCTGAAGCGATAAATTTTTTTTGAAGTCAAAATCAAATACCTTTTTTCCCTCTCAAAAAATAAGACAATCCAATTAAAATCAAACATGGAATCCAAATCCAGGTAAACTCGCTTTTAAAAACAGCCAATCCCCGGCTGCTGAAAAATCCGGAAACGCTGATAGGAGAAACAAGGATGGGCCGAAACGGAAAAAAATATCGTGAATTTTCAAAAGGTGCAAAAAAGGCCACTCCCATTCCCCCGCTTGTCATTGCATCAAGAACAGGATGAGAAGCTGTGGCGATAAAAAAATAAAGCCACTTTAGATGGTATGAGCGGCTCCGTACTTTTTCATTCGCATAAAATAACTGCATCACAACGAAAGCAAGCGCGAAGGCGAAAAAGAAAGAATGTGTAATGCCGCGATGTCCCCAAATAGAATGATAAGGAATGCCCATCCAGAAACCAATGGCATCAATATCCGGAAAAGCTGCACAAATCATCCCGGTTAAAAAAAATTTAAAAGATGTTTTCGTACGGGGATAAATTTTTCCGGCTGCATAAGCAGCTATGGCGTGAGAAAAAGCGGAGGGCATTGCAGCAATTTTAAACTGCGATAAATTTAGGAAAAAACCGGCAGGTGATTTTAACCAATACAATATTTCATTTTATCTCACTGAAAAGGTACTCAGGCCCTTTCTGTCACGACATTTAAAATCATTTCCAATACTCCAAGCCTCAAATTCAAAAGGTGTTTTTATTGCAAAGCTTTATATTTGCTAAAACATGAACGCTTCTTTTCCATATAACCAGGCTGCAGAAGCTGTGTTAATGATCCGCCCGAAACATTTTGGCTTTAATCCTCAAACCGCTGAAACGAATATTTTCCAGGTAAAAACCGATGCAAACCAAGTGTCATTGAATGAAACAGCTGTGGCTGAGTTTGATAACTTCGTAAGCCTGCTGCATAAATATGATGTGGAGGTAATAGTGGTTGAGGACCAGGACGAGCACAAAACTCCCGATTCGGTTTTTCCCAATAATTGGTTTACCACCCATCATGACGGAATGATGGTGTATTATGTTATGTACGCACCGGTGCGGAACCTGGAAATACGGAACGATCTCATTGATATCCTGACAGAGAGGAACTTTAAAATAAAGGGAGTACTTGATCTTTATGATGAAGAAGACGAACGCCCCGGTCAATTCCTTGAAGGAACCGGCAGCTTCGTTTTTGATCATATTAATAAGATTGCTTATGCAAATATTTCGAGCCGGACGCACTTGGAACTGGCAGGGAAAACAAGTGAATTCTTAGGTTATGTATTTTTTCCTTTTGTGTCACTTGTTGATAAAAGGGAAGTGTATCATACCAATGTGATGCTTACGGTTTCAGAAAACTTTGCCGTGGTATGCCTTGATTGCCTTGCGGATGATGAGAAGAAGAAAATGCTGAAAGATAAATTAATAACTACCGGGCATGAGCCGGTCATAATTTCAATTGAGCAAATGAAGAAGTTTGCCGGTAATATGCTTAGTGTAAAAAACAAAAAAGGAGAACTGATCACCGTAATGTCGCAGACAGCATTTGATGCTCTTGATGAAAGCCAGTTGGAAATAATTTTGAAATATAGCAAAATACTGCCGGTATCAATTCCCATAATTGAAACAGTGGGAGGAGGAAGCGTAAGGTGCATGATGGCTGAAATTTTTTTACCAAAAGCCGGAACGACATGAAAGCTTCGGAACCAAAAACAAAAGAGGATTTTGAGAAGTATTATAAGCTTAGATATGAAACTTTAAGAAAACCATGGAATGAACCTGAAGGATCTGAAAAAGATGAATCAGATAAAGATTCCATCCACGCATTTATTAAAAATGAAAACGGGGAAGTAATTGCAATCGGGCGGCTGCATTTTAATAATCCACAGGAAAGCCAGATAAGATATATGGCAGTTCATCCTGGTTATCGCGGAAAAAATATTGGCGGAGAAATCCTGAAATATCTTGAACAAAAAGCTAAAGAAAAAGGCGCTGAAAAAATCATTTTGCAGGCAAGAGAAAAGGCTGTCAATTTTTACACCCGGAACAAATATGAGATTAAAGAGAAAACTTTTTTACTGTTTGATTCCATCCAACACTACCTCATGGAGAAAACACTTAAATAAATTGTTTATGCCAAATTTGCGACAGGAACTATTAATTTAATTAAAATTATATAAATGCTGGGTATTAAATATTTATACATTGATTTGTCATGATGTCATTGTGGTTGAGAACCTAACATTTGCTGTTATCAGTTAAGTAAACTTCTGACCTCATTAAAAACATCAACAAATACTTTAACTGGTTTTCAAAACAATTTACTTAAAATTAAGAACTGACAGAACTTCAAATTCGCAACATTCAACATTGAACATTCAACATTAAACCTCAAACCTTTTTGCATGAACATTGACATCATCACTATCCTTCCCGATCTGCTCAGAAGCCCGTTTGAAGATTCCATTTTAAAACGTGCAATCGAAAAAGGATTGGTCAGTGTCAACCTGGTCAATCTTCGCGATTATTCAACCGACAAGCATAAAAGTGTGGACGATTATCAATATGGCGGTGGTGCCGGAATGGTCATGATGATTGAACCGATTGCAAACTGTATAGCTTCGTTAAAAGAAAAAAATAATTATGACGAGGTCATATACACAAGCCCTGACGGTGAACTTTTTGACCAGAAAACTGCCAATAACCTTTCATTGCTTAATAATCTCCTTATTCTTTGCGGGCATTATAAAGGCATTGATGAGCGCATACGTGAACACTTTATCACGAAAGAAATCTCCATTGGCAATTATGTGTTATCCGGTGGTGAGCTTGCTGCTGCAGTTATTTGCGATGCTGTTATCAGGCTGTTGCCGGGAGTTTTAAATGATGAAACCTCTGCCCTCTCCGATTCTTTCCAGGATAACCTCCTTGCTCCCCCTGTTTATACCCGTCCCGCTGATTACAAAGGATGGAAAGTGCCGGACATCCTTTTATCCGGTCATGAAAAAAACATTAATGAATGGCGGCATGAACAGGCTTTGAAAAGAACCGGGGAAAGACGACCCGATTTACTGAAATAAGCCGGGAGTCAGCAGTTCCGGGCAAAAAGCCTCAGCAATAGTCTCCGGGCTTTGGGCTTAAGGCTTGCAAAAAATATTTTTCAGACAATTACCCGCAAAACCCAAAATTCCGTAAACTTGCAGTCCCTTTCCAAAAAAGGGATTTTAAATAGCCAAAGAAATATGAAAACAGATTTAATGAAAGCAGCCGAACAGGCAGCAGTAAAAATGGATTCGCGTCCTGATTTTAAAGCCGGAGACACAGTAACCGTTTATTATAAAATCATAGAAGGTACAAAAGAGCGTGAACAACAATTCCAGGGCGTGGTGCTTCAGCGTAAGGGACATGCAGCCACACAAACCTTTACGGTTCGCAAAATATCGAATGGTATAGGTGTAGAAAGGATTTTTCCTTTGTTCAGCCCCAAGATTTCTAAAATTGAAGTGAACAAACGCGGCTCCGTCCGCAGGGCGCGCATCTTCTACCTGAGGGATATTTCCGGTAAAGCTGCCCGTATTGAAGAAAAGAAAGTTATGGTTGATGAAACCAAGACAAATTCAAATGATGCTCCTGCAAAACCAAAATCTGCAAAGAAAAAAGCATCCAAAGTTATAGAAGAGACAGTTAAATCGTAAGCAGATACCATTTGCTGTAAGCCAAAGCCCTTGTCCGCCATCAGGCGGATGGGGGCTTTTGGTTTGGAGAAAAGTTAATTGTTATTCGTTACTTGTTATTGGTCAGTTTTCAGTTGCTAATCCGGAATAGTCGTATAATCCAAAATTGTACATCAATTCTCTTTCCCTTTATCACCTACAAAATGATCTTCTGTATTTTTAAATAAAACATTGAACGTGGTGAGGCTCCCGTAAATGCGGGTAAGATATTGCTGCAAATTCACTTTATCTTCTTCCGTTAATTTATCATGGGCATTAATTCTCTGTTCCATAACACGCAACCGGTCACGAAGCATAATGATCTTATTAAAAAAAACATCAATGGGGATTTCTTTGGGCTGAAGATTAGCCTGCCCCGGATACAGAACCATTTTTCCTCCCATCCACTTCTGCCCCAGCGGAACCGTTTCCTGCAAATCGGAATAGCGTTTAATAATATTGGTAAGAATGGTTTCAATCTGGTTAAGGCTTACTAAATCGGTATCAGGCTCTGCCTGTTCAATAACTTCCAAAGCATTGTATGATTTGGAAACTTCAATGCGGCCGCGTTCAACGAAAACTACGCTGTATGTTTTTTGTTTAACATTAATGACCACTCCCGTTCCAAATTCAGGATGCCTGATCCTGGAGCCTATACCTAATTCATTATCTGTCATAATTTATTTTTTGTTTTCAAAAATAAAAGAATCCGGGGAATGATGGAAATTTGACAGGATGAATAATAATCAGTTTATTTAAGCCCTGACAAAAATTTTAATGTATCCACCCCATCCGCATAATCCCATAATTCGGGTTGTTGGGCTTTTCCAAATGGGATTGCATTTTCAATTTCATTATGGTTTGAAACAATGCATTGGATTTTTTCCTTTTGATCATCCAACTCTTTTTTCAACGATTGCGTATCATCATAAAACTCATAATTCAACACCGAAACCGGGGTTGAAACACCTTTGTCTTCTTTTATGATGAGGAAATTGTTAGTGAGGAATTTAATGTCATTTAAAAGATAAACTGCATGGTGATAATCAAAATTATTCATGTATTTATTATGCTGCATGATAGAAGAAAATGATTCAATTGAGCGAAAGAACAAACCCAAATCATAACCTTTCGGAATATACAGTTTTGAAATATTCCTGCAACCCAAACCGAAATAGCTGAAAACATCCTTTCCTGAATTTTTCAATTCTTCTTCCGTTTCATTTCCGGAAAACACTGCAACAGCATTCCTGTTCTTCCGGATAATATGCGGATACTTTGAAAAATAATATTCAAAATATCGCGCAGAGTTATTTGAACCGGTTGCAATTACAGCATCCATATCTGCCATTCGTTCAACAAAAATTATTTGGTCTTTAAATGCAGGTTCAATTTCAACCAATAATTTTGAAATCCATTTTAGCAAAATTTTATCTTCCGATGAACATTTCGCTATTAAAATATTTCCGGTAATCAGCACACATAGCATATCATGAAAACCAACAGCAGGAATATTACCCGCCATAATAACCCCGATTCGTTTCGGGTGTGAGGCCTGAGGTTTATCCCTCCTCAGGAGGGATGAAGTTGAAACCCAATGGGAAAGTTTTTTCGCATCGAGCATTTCTGAAATTGAACTTAAAGCCATAACCTGGTTTTCTTTGGTAAACCATGGATTGTGAATAAAAGCCTGTGATAAGATTTTTTGAAACTCTGAATTCTCATCATCGTAGAAAGAATGAGTAAACTCTTTAAGGCTTAAACCTAATTTAACAAAAGCCTCAATTCTTTGCTCCACATTCATATCCCTTTAGGACTAAAAAAACCTTAAACCTTAAACTTTAAACCTTAAACGTTTCTTATATTTGCGGCAAAATTAAACTTAAAAAGAAGAATTTTATGGCAATAATAATTACAGAGGAATGCATCAATTGCGGAGCCTGTGAACCCGAGTGTCCCAATAATGCAATCTATGAAGGTGGTGCAGAATGGAAATTTTCAGACGGTACAAGCATTAAAGGTTCATTTACAAAAATGGATGGAGCAGCAGTAGATGCTGATACCCCGCAAACTCCGATTTCCATGGATCTTTATTACATTGTTCCTGATAAATGCACGGAATGCGTGGGTTTTCATGATGAGCCTCAATGCGCATCGGTTTGCCCGGTTGACTGCTGCGTGGACGATCCGAATGTAAGAGAAAGCAAAGAGGAATTGCTCGAGAAGAAAGGTAAAATGCACGTTTAGTCTGAGGTCTGTCCCTCCTCAGGAGGGATGAGGCTTGAAGTTGAAAGAATATTAATCCGTTTGTCGAAAGATGAGCGGATTTTTTGTTTGTGTATTAATTATGTCAAACTTTGCGTTAAGTATTCCAAATTCATTCTATAACATTTGCGTACAGCAATAATCATCCTGTTCTTTACCTTTTTATTTATCCCTGCTCTATTCGCGCAGGTAAACTTAAAAGAGAAGGAAAAAGAATTAAAAATAGCGGGCGACAGCATTCTGAAAGGAAGTTCTGATTCTGTCCGCTCACTTTCCGCTTTGTTATTCCGGGCAAATTTTGAAGACCTGCTTCATGACCCTGCATCATTCAATTATGCTTTTGATTCACTGAAAAATGTCTCTGTTCTTTTATCAGGTGATAAAAAAGTTCGCATTTACACCTGGATTCTGCCCTCCATTTCAAAAGACAAATACACCTATTTTGGTTTTGTTCAATTGTATGACAAAAAATTAAATAAAGTAACCCTTTTCAACCTGGAGGATACAATTCTGCCAACTGAAGAAGCTGAAAAAAAATCTTTGACTGCAAAGAACTGGTACGGTGCGCTTTATTATAAAATAATTGAAAATAAATTAAAGGGCGCTAAAATTTATACATTGCTCGGCTGGCGGGGAAATAACAGGCAAACGACAATAAAGGTGATTGATGTTTTGGTTCTTAATAAAGAAATTCCAAAATTCGGTGTCCCCGTTTTTAAAACTGAAAAAGGATTCAAACACAGGATCATTTTCGAATATACGTCCCAGGCAGTCATGTCATTGCGATACAATGAAAAGAAAAAGATGATAGTTTTTGACCACCTCTCCCCTTCCAATCCTGATCTCAAAGGAAAATATGAATACTACGGTCCGGATATGACTTATGATGCTTTTAAATTTAAATCCGGTAAATGGAATTTTTTAAAGAATATTGAAATCGGAAATGCCAGCGAATATGATGTGAAAACACAAAATCCTAAAGCAAAACCCAAAGAATTTTATACCCCTCCAAAATAGTTTTCATCTCAGGATTTTTTGCTTAATTTGCATGAAAATTTCAAACTTCAAACTACTATGCGCAAACATAACTTCGGAGCAGGTCCGGGTATTTTACCTGAATCGGCATTAAAAAAAACACAAGAGGCACTTATTGATTTTAATGGCATTGGAATGGGTGTGATGGAAATAAGCCATCGCAGCAAAGATTTCGAATCGGTGCTTCAGAATGCAAAATCATTAGTGAAAGAAATGTTGAATGTTCCCGACACGCATGAAGTATTATTTCTCCAGGGCGGAGCCAGCACACAGTTTGCCATGGTCCCGATGAATTTTTTAAAGACAAAAGCCGCTTATGTTGATGAAGGAGCCTGGAGCAACAAAGCCATTAAGGAAGCAAAATTATTCGGAGAAGTAAATGTGGTGGCATCATCCAAGGACAAAAATTATTCCTACATGCCAAAGGGTTATACCATTCCTTCCGATTGCGATTATTTGCACATAACTTCCAACGAAACCATTCACGGAACACAAATAAAAAATTTCCCCTCCTCCCCTATTCCTGTTATTTGCGATATGTCATCTGATATTTTTTCACGTCCGGTTGATGTCTCAAAGTTTGATTTGATTTATGCAGGTGCGCAAAAAAATATGGGACCATCAGGTGTTACCCTCGTAATTATTAAAAAAGATACTGTTGGAAAAACAGACCGAGTAATGCCAACCATGCTGAATTATAAAACGCATTTGGAAAACGATTCGCTTTATAATACTCCTCCTGTAATTGCAATTTTAGTCTGCATGCATGTGTTAGAATGGTTGAAATCAATTGGCGGAGTTCCTGCAATGGAAAAAATAAACAAACAGAAATTTGATTTATTCTATGGCGAAGTGGACAATAATCCAATGTTTGTCGGAACCGCAGCAGCCGAAGACCGCTCACCCATGAATGCATGTTTTCTTCTCAAAGACAATTCACTTGATGAAGAGTTTTTAAAAGTAACAAAAGCCGCAGGAATTGTCGGAATAAAAGGACACCGCAGTGTGGGCGGTTTCCGCGCTTCCATGTACAATGCGTTGCCGCTTGAAAGTGTAAAGGTCCTGGTAGAAGTGATGAAAGAATTTGCCCAGGTGAAAGCATAAGGCCCCATCTTTTAACAAAAGCCCCGGAGAAAATTTTTTCCGGGGCTTTTGCTTTTTATTTAAATAGATTCTATTTGGTGAGGATCATCAGTTTTGCATCAATTGATTTTCCATCAATAAAAAGCGAATAAGAATAAATTCCCGGAAATAAAGCCCCTGCTTCAATGATGACTTCGCCCTTTCCTTTTTGAACGATTGGTTTTGAAGCCACCTCTTTTCCATTCGTTGAAAATATTTTTATAAATGCTTTTTTACAATTTTCATTCACGGAATATCTGATCGTGGTTGTTGATGTAAAAGGATTAGGAACATTTTGTTGAATCCAATTTGATGATTCAGTTTTTGTTACCCTGTTTTCATTGTACAGAACGGATTTTAAATTTTCAACTTCTTTAACCAACGCATCATTTTGAACCTGCAATTCATCATTTTTTGCATCCAGTTCCTGCAATGCTTTTACAATAGGAACTACAAATTCCGCATAACGCAAACCGTAAAAATCATTTTCATTTTTTGGAATATCCACCCCGCTAAAATCATAACCCATATTTTTTGCTGCTTTTTCTACTTCCTGGGCAATAAAACCGGTATATAGAATTTTTTCCTTTATCAAAACGGCTTCGCGATCAATCATAGAATCCGGTATATTTAGTTTTTTATTCAGCGCTTTTACATCAATATGATAAGTAACCGGTTTAAGCTGATTGATGAATTCCAATCCCGGAACATTTTGCTTACAATCCATTTTAAAATTACCATCACTTAAAGTTGTCCAGCCAACCTGGCCGCCTATAGATAAAACAGAAGTGTTTCCAATTCTCGCCTGGCTTGTTGCAGTTGTAATCGCTCCATTTCCAATGGCTGTGCTGTTATTTTGTAAAGTGCCCGCTGTTCCGGAGCCATACCCGATTGCTGTGTTATTGTTGCCTGAAATATTTGATGACAACGCCCAGTTTCCCACTGCAGTATTTCGAACTCCGCTTGTGTTTGATAGAAGCGAATTCATTCCAACAGAAGTATTATCATTCCCGTTTATATTATTAATTAATGCGCTTCTCCCTAAACCTGTATTGCTATATCCTGTTGTGTTTTTATAAAGCGCTTCCACACCAAAGCCAGAGTTATCATTTCCTGTTGTGTTTTTATTCAATGTTGTATATCCAAATGCAGCAAGCCCTGAACCAGTAGTACTTTTTTCCAGCGCATAAGCGCCAAAAGCCGAATTGTTTGATGATTGGTTGTTGTGGAGTGAATGATAACCTGCGGCAGTATTATTGCTGCCGGTAGAATTAAGCGAAAGAGAATATCCAAGAGCAGTATTTTGAATTCCTGTTGTATTTCCTCCTAAACCTCCGATGGCAACATTTTCATGTCCTGTTGTGTTGCTGAACAGGGAGGCAAAACCCATAGCTATATTATTGCTGCCTGATACATTACTTGATAATGAACCCACTCCAAAAGCACAATTAAAATGGCCGGTATTATTATATAACATTGCACTTTCACCAAACGCACAATTATCTTCACCTGTTGTATTATATAATAAAGATGATCCTCCAAAAGCCGAGTTCCTGATTCCGGAAGTATTTGATAAGAGTGAATTTACTCCGAATGCACTATTGGATTCACCTGTAGTATTACTTGCAAGGGTCTGCACACCAAATGCGGAATTGTCGTCCCCGGATGTATTATATCCTAAGCTTAAATAACCAAAAGCTGAATTTAGTTGACCAGTAGTGTTAAAAGTTAAAGCGCCACAACCCATTGCAGTATTTGCAGACCCGGTTGTTAAATTATTACCTGCATAAATACCAACCAGCGTGTTTGCATTTGCATTATTTCCGTACGACAAAAAACGGAAGCCGCCCAAATATAAATCCTTTGAAAGATATAAATCACGCCAGGGCCTTGTACTTGTTCCTAAATCCAATGTTCCGGAAGCATTGGGTTGTAAAACTGAATTTATATTTGTTGTTGCGTTCAGATTGCTTAATTGCGTATTTGCATTTTGTCCAAATACGCTTGTTAGTGCAATAAGTAAAATCAGGATGGCGATGAGTGTTCGTTTTTGCATAGTATTTTAATTTTAGTTTGTTTAGAAATATTTTTTGTCAAAATTATTTTTACAATGCTCTTTTTACAATACCACATAAGTGGTAAATAAAATTCTGCTAACCGTTAAAGATTTCATCCACTTTGTCCTTAAAATTCACCATGATAACGGAGTAATCATTTTCAGTCAAATATTTATACTTAACTGAAGAATGCTGTTTGTCAAACGAAGAACAGAAAAGCGAAACAAAATCGCATAAAATTTCTTTAACTAAATTCATAGTCAATTTGAATCCTGAGTGTGCACACAAAAGTATATTCAGAGAAAAGGATAAAAAATACTACTTAAGTGGAAGCTATGTTCAGCGCAATAAGTGCGTATAAAAACTAAACCTGTTTTCCGTACACTTTATTGATGGCTTCGGTACGTGAGCTCACCTGCAGCTTTTCATAAATGTTATATACATGCTTGCGGACAGTTTCAACGCCAATTTCTTTTTTGGCCGCAATTTCTTTATACATCAATCCCTGCGCAAGCATATCGAGTATTTCTTTTTCACGGGAAGTTAAAAGCTCGTTGTGAATGGCTGCAGTTTGCTTTGTCGCAAAAGAATCCACCACCAGCCGCGCTATGTTTGCACTCATAGGTGAACCGCCATTGGAAATTTCTCTTACTGCTGAAATTAATTTATCAGCCGTATTATTTTTGAGCATGTAACCTGTGGCACCGCTGCACAATGCCTGGAAAATATATTGCGGATTTTCAAAAACAGTGCTGATTAAAAACTGCACACCGGGGTTTTTCGGTTTTGCTGCGGCCACACATTCAATACCGTTTTTACCAGGCATATTTATATCCATGATCACTACCGTACACTCATAATTTTCCCATGACTTTAAAAAGCTGTCACCATTGGCAAATGTTTTTACCACTTCCATGTCTTTTTCTCCTGATAATATCCCTTCAGCAAGCTGGCGGATTTCTTTATCATCTTCTACAATTATTATTTTGATTTTTTTAGCCACTGATTTTATTAATTAATGCTGATGATATTGTCATATAATTTTCCCTGAGGCAGATATTTTACATCCGTTTCCGGGTGAGGTTTCAATGGCTAAATTACAATTCATTTGCTCCATGCGCGATTGCATATTGAATAATCCGTTTCCTGCTGATCCCGCTCCTGGCTTTTCTCCTTCGGCAAGAGAAGTAAACCCTGATCCATCATCGGCAATTTCCAAATTAAAATTATCGTTTTCTAACTTAAAAAGCACCTTTATATTTTTGGCATTTGAATATTTTAAAGCATTATTCAAGGCTTCTTTCATTACGAGATATATATTTCTTTTTAAGTCGGGATGAATATTTTGCAGAACAACATTTTCTGGAAATTGTAATTGGTAATTGATACCTGAATCCTCCAGTAAATGATTGGCTGTTGTTTTCATATAGGTTACCAGGCTGGCCAGGGTATCATGATTGGGATTGATTGCCCATACAATTTCGCTCAGTGATGAGCTTATATTTTTAGAGTAAGATGTAATTTTTGCCAATGATTCTGATGTTTCGCCCGGTTCAGTTTTTCTTCTTGCCACATCACTCAGCAAAGTAATTTTAGTAAGCCCGCTCCCGATTTCATCATGTATGTCACGGGCAATTCGAACACGTATGCTTTGTGCTTCCCGCTGTTTTTCTGTTTCAACCAATTCGCTTTGTGTTTCTTTTAATTCCTGTAAAGAATTTTCAATTGTTTTATTTTTTTCTGCAAGCAATAAACTGGTGTGGTGCCTTTCGCGGTACCGTTGAAAAATAAACCCTGCTAACAACAACAACAACAATATTCCCGCAATGGAAAAGTTCCGCAACAATTTTTGCTTTTTTATTTCCGCATCCGTTATTGCTTTCGTTGCTTCCGCTTTAATAGTAAATTCTGTTTCCTTTTGTTCAACAGCAAATTTTGTTTTCAGCCGGGTGATTTCTTTTGCTTTGTCATCATTAAGAATACTGTCTGAATACATTTTGCTTTGTTCAAGATAATAGAGCGCTTCCCTGTATTGGTTGAGCGCTTTATAATTATCATAAAAACCGCCTGTAATTTCAGCCAGCATATCAATATCATTAATTTGCCGGGCCGCATCAAAAGCCCGTTTTAAATATTCGTTCGATTTCTTATAGTTTTTTTCCTCGGTTGCAATAAAACCTAAATTAGAGCTTGCGGTGGCAATGTTATTCCTGGAACCCGATTCAATGGCTATAGTTAAAGCCTTGTTATAATTTTCTTTTGCTTCATCAGCATGACCTTCAGCTTCCATAATGCGTGCAAGGTTTACGATCAATCCGCTTAGCAAACGCCTGTTATTATCGTCCTCTGCATATTTTATTGCCCTGCTTATATATTTTCCTGCTTCAGGAAAATTTCTTTTTTCCCTTTCGAGCACCGAAATGCTGGATAACGAAAGAATCATTCCTTCCCTGTCATTCGTTTTTTGTGCAACAGCAAAACACTCTTCATAATTCTTCCTTGCTTCATCGTTATATTTTAAATCCTTATTAATATTTCCTAATGTGTTCAGTATCCTGCTCAGGCTTTCATTATCGTTTGTTTGCCGGCTTACTTTTGCTGCCAGCAGCTCGTATTTAAGCGCATTGGTTAAATCACCAATACACCAATAGTTGGTTCCAATGCCCGCTAATGCATCATCCATTTGCGTGCTGTCATTATTTTTTTTTGTCAGCTCAAATACTTCCTTAAAAGAAACAATTGCATCAGCATAATTTTCCGACTTAAAATAATTTTGTCCTTTCAGCCGGTTTAATTTTATTAAAACATCAGGAGTAAATTTAAAACCCAATGCTAAAACACTATCACATGCAGCAAGCGATTGTTTGTATTCTTTCTTCTGATAAAAATAATTGCAAAACCAAACCAAAAGTTTTTGATGCCTGGCAGAACCGTATCGTTGCACAGCGATTTGCTTATTCAAAAACAAAAGCGCCTCTTCAAATTTACTCTCTGATAAATATTGTTTACTGATTTTACCTGCAAAATCAGAGTAAGCAGCATCATTGGTCAGCGATTCAAGTTTACGAATGGAGTCAATATAGTTATACGGTTGCGAAAAAGAATTAGCAGCCGCAGCCATAATAAAAAACAGGAAGAATATTTTTTTAAAGCTGATTTTATCCATACACCATCTCCATCGTTTTCAAATTAAACAAAATCCTTTTTTCAATTAATGATGATTCGCAAATCCCGGTTATATCTTTAATTAATTCCCATGCGGCAATATTAGCAAGTATAGCATTCGTGGCAGCCATGGATGGGGCAATATGATTTTCATTTTGCGATTTAATCAAATCATTTTGCGAACGGATATCTTCAGCCCAGCTTTGAAAAATTTCCCCGTAGGGTTTTGTATTGTAGCCAAGTAATGGGCCGATCAGTCCCTGGTATGCCATGTAACCGCATTTGATGTATTTGAATAAATATTTTTTGCACAATGCCGATGCCCACAAAACCAGGTCAACGGGTTTGTCTGCGGAAAGCACAATGTAGCTGGCCCCGTTACATACCTGCAATAAATTTTCAAACTCATCAATTGAACTGATTTCCTTTTGCAAACAATTTATTTCGCAATTCGAATTTAATTCTTTTAATCTTTTTGCCGCTGCCTCCGCTTTATTTTTACCTATGTCATTTTCAGAAAAAAGAATTTGCCTGTTCAGGTTTGTTTCTTCCACCACATCATAATCAACCAGTGTAATTTTTCCTGCCCCTGCCGTTGCCAAAGCTGTTGCTATAAAATTCCCGATACCGCCAATTCCCATTATGAGCACATGAGCATCCTGTAATTTTTTCTGCTGCGTATAATTTTCTTCAAAATTATTTTTCGGATGTATAGAGTCAAACAAAAGCAGTTGCCGGTGATAACGGTTCAAAGTTCCGGGAACTTCTTCTTCGTAATATTCCAGCACACCCAGCTCAAAAAGTTTTTCAAGCAATTGTTTCGCCATCGCACCGGGCACATTCAGCAAAGAAGAAAGCTTTTTCAAAATTTCTTCTTCCAATGCTGAAGTGCTGATACTTTCTAAAAAAACATCAAAGAAATTTCCGGCAGGCAATTGAATACCTTCCTGCAACGTTTTTACAAAATCCACTACCTGCTCATTTTGTAAAACATGAAAGTAGGGCTTAATGCGGATGTGTTTTTTCACAAGTGAAATTTGCAAAACAACGGTGTTAATAGGGTATTGGTTTTGGTCGTTAATTTCCATCCCATCCGCCTCTTTTTCTTTCAGAAGAAGCCGGGGGTGCGTAAATAGTTGTTTTTGTAACCTCTGTTGTATTGGCAGAAGTATTTTGCGCAGAAGTGCCGTTTGAAGCATTTAAACTTACAATTGTGCTCATAAAGATTAAGAAGGTTTCGATTATCATAGTGTTTTTATTTTTTGATGGTGTAAAAGTACATCCGCGGAAGAGGCATGTAAATACCACTTTGGTGGTAGGAAGCCGGAATAGTGTAATTTTTTGTTATTTCGCGGTAATTAATAATACACTTGTTTATGATAAAAATCCTCGCAAACGATGGAATTGACGCTGCCGGAAAAAAAATTTTCGATGCAGCGGGTTTTAATGTGTCAACAGATAAAGTGGCACAGGAAAATTTAAATGAAGCATTAAAAAACTTTGACGCAATCCTGGTGCGCAGTGCAACTACCGTCCGTACTGATTTGATAAATGCCTGTCCGAATATAAAAGTAATTGGCCGCGCAGGCGTGGGTATGGACAACATTGATGTAAAGTACGCCCGCGAAAAAGGAATTGCAGTGATCAATACACCTGCAGCCTCCTCACAAAGTGTTGCTGAGTTAGTCTTTGCTCATTTATTTACGGGCGTTCGTTTCCTGCATGATGCAAACCGCAACATGCCTTCAAGCGAAAACAAAGAAACGTTTGACAAGCTAAAGAAAAATTATTCTGCAGGAATTGAGCTGCGTGGAAAAACAATCGGAATAATCGGTGCCGGGCAAATTGGAAAATGCGTTGCTTCCATCGCAGTAGGTTTAGGAATGAATGTTTTGTTTCATCGTTTGAACAACGAAGATGTAGTGGTTGATTTGGATTTTCATCCTTCAATAGGGCAGAAAAAAGTTTCTATTACTTTTAAATGCGTTTCATTTACAAAACTTTTAACTGAAAGTGATTTCATCACCCTTCATGTTCCATTCCCGAAAGGAAGCGCTCCGGTAATTGCAAAAAAAGAATTTGATTTGATGAAACAAGGTGTTGGAATTGTAAATACCGCTCGTGGCGGAGTCGTTTCGGAAAATGATTTGATTGAAGCGCTCAACTCAGGCAAAGTTGCTTTTGCAGGCATGGACGTTTTTGAAGGCGAACCTTTGATTAAAGAACCGTTGCGTAAACATCCGAAAATAACTTTATCGCCTCATATTGGCGGCTCTACCAAAGAAGCGCAGGAAAGAATCGGAATTGAGCTGGCGCAAAAGGTGGTTGAGTTTTTTAATAAGTAATTTTTGAATTACATTTTTTAAAAAGTAAATTTCATTTAAACGAATCTAATAATTAGTTATGGCAATACTTAAACCATTTAAAGGCATCCGCCCAAAAAAAGAATCAGCAAATAAAATTGCTTCTAAACCCTATGACGTACTCA
>DATEMK010000276.1:0-8746 GCA_035275625.1 Bacteroidia bacterium | reverse complement strand
GGATTTTTAACAAAACTTGACCCAAGCGGGAACTTTTTATGGGCACGCAATGAAATGACCGGGGGATATCCAACCTCCATAAAAATTGTAAGCAATGAAATTTTAACGTCCGGATTTATTGATAATGATACTGCAACCATAGATACGACTATTATGACTTCGCAATATGCTCTTGGGTCTGATGCATTTTTGGCAAAGCTTACTATTAACGGAAGCAGCCTTTGGGCGCAAAGGTTAACCGGAGCCGACAAATGCTCAACAAGAGGATTTGAAACAGATGCAAGCAATAACATTTATTTAAGAGGAGATTTTAGAGATTCGGTTTTTATAGATGGCACGGTATTACATAATCCCGGCAAAAACGATATATTTTTCTGCAAATTTGACTTCAATGGTAATTTAATCTGGTCACAGCAAATTTTTGCCACGGGCAGTTACGGAGAAAGCGGGGGAAATATAAGCATAGACAGTGAAGGTAAATTTTATTTATGCGGCACTTTTAGTGGTACTGCCACTTTTGATACATTTACTGTCAATGCACCCAATATTAATAATATGTTTATTGCCCGTTACGATGAAAACGGAAGCTGCCTCGGTGTACGTCATTTTGGAGAAGCTCAGGGTTATTACTCGCAAGTGGATAATAGCGGCTCGGTGCTTGTTTCCGGCAGCTTTGTAAATACGGTCAATATAGGCAGCATTTCTCTTACAAGTCATGGTGATTTAGATATGTTTTTCGCTAAGACGGATGCCATAACAGGTATAGGAGGAGAAGCGCGCGCTTCTCAAAACCAACTCATCATTTATGCGAATCCAAGCAAAGGGACATGCAACATCACAGTTCCTGATGATTTTTTACATGAGAAAAATTTAACGTTGAGCATATACGATAATACAGGAAAGCTTATTCAGCAAAAGACATTGCAAATGAATGACGGCAAAATAAAGCTCAATTTAGAAGCAGAAGCAAAAGGGGTTTATAATGTAAGCTTGAGCAATGGGAAGAAGAGTTATAATGGAAAGATAGTTTTTGAGTAAACGTTAATGAAAAAACAAATAATAATTATCCTGTTAATATTAAGTTCAAACATTAGCTTTAGCCAGAACTGGCAATGGGCCAAACAAATTGGCGGTAATTTAACAGATTGGAATGGAGGGGCGCTCATTGATGCAAATAATAATATTTATAGCAGCGGCAATTATGAGATTAGCTGTTTTTTTGACAATGATACACTTAATTCAAATGGGTATAACGATATGTTCCTTGCAAAGTACGATGCTTCCGGCAGCGAATTATGGACAAGGGGATTTGGCGGAAATAATTCAAATAGTTATCATGAAGCGGGGCTTGTTGCTGCAATTGATAATAATAACAGTTGTTTATATTACATAGGACATTTTGAAGGAATATTAACTATTGATTCCTATAGTATCAACTCAGCTACGGGAGCAACTATGTTTATAGCAAAATTCGACTTGTCAGGTAATTGTCAGTGGCTGGTTGGTATCGGTAGTGGTGGCTCTGACTTTCCTGCTGCATTAACATTAGATGGGAGCGGTAATATATATTTCACTGGCAATTTCGGAAACAACGGCACTATAGGGATTTACACCGTAAATAAAGGTTGTTTTTTGACAAAATTGGATTCGGGTGGTAACATATTATGGGCAAGAAATGAAATTACGGGAGGATACATTACTGCAATAAAAATTGTAAATAACAATATGATTTTATGCGGAATTGCTGACAATGATACCTCGGTAATTGATACAGCTACCTTGATAACTACCAATATGGCAGGTGTTTTTCTCGCAAAAACTGATTTGAATGGTAATTACATAAATGGAAAAAGATTCGCCAGCAATGTAATATCATATCCTAATAACTTAGAATTAGATGTTACTGGTAACATTTACCTTATTGGTCAGGCAACTGATACAATCAATTTTGACGGCATAATACTTTCTAACAACGGATTGCCTGATTTATTCTTCGGTAAATTTGATAACAGCTTTAACACGGTCTGGGTTCAACAAAGTCACAGCAATGGCGCTTATGGAGGGTACGGTGCAAACATTATTCCTGATAATGATGGTAATTATTATATTACAGGTTCTTTTAGCGGTAATGCAACTTTAGATACATTTAATCTTAACTCCTCTGCAACGCAAGACATGTTTTTGGCTCGATATGATCCAAATGGAAAATGCATTGGTATCAGGCATTTCGGTGAAGCGCGGTCTGAAAGTCTTAATATGGATAGCAACGGAGATATTATCGTTGCCGGTGAATTTATTAATACAGCCAATATTGGAAGCACCATATTAACAAGTCACGGTTCAACCGATATATTTATTGCCAAATCTGATGCTATTACTGGTATTGGAGGAGAAGGAAGAGTGGCAACCAACCAACTTATCATTTATGCTAATCCCAATAAAGGAACATGCAACATCACAGTTCCTGATGAATTTCAGCATGAGAAAAATCTTACGCTAAACATTTTTGATAACTCAGGAAAACTCATTCAACAAATTCCAGTTCAGATGAATGAAGGAAAAATAAAACTCAACCTGGAAGCAGAAGCAAAAGGGGTTTATAATGTTACGTTGAGTAATGGGAAGAAGAGTTATAATGGGAAGATTGTGTTTGAGTAAAAATATAAGCCCGAAAACTTTTCTGCAGTGATCAACGAATAACGAATCGTTAACGAATTAACAGATAAAACGCTTTCTCTGGTTAAGAAAAAAAGCAGACCAACCGACTTATCAATTACAAAAAGTTAAAATGTTTTGAATATTGTTACTTTCAACTTTTTTATAGCCAACACTAACAGTGTTTAAAGCGCTGACAATGTTGTTATCATTTGGCTGCAGCGTTCTGTTCACCTGTAAAATCATAAAAATTTTATTGTACTTATCACAAAATTTAGTGACGGCAACACCATTGACTTGCTGCAGCGATGTCTGTAAAGCATTTCCGTTAGCTGCATAATCGCTTTTCTGAAGTTTGTAAACTACGGTTTCAAGTTGAGGGATAGTTTTTTGTTGTTGTGCAAAACTTATTTTTGTTACAAATAATAACATTAAAACGGCAACGCCTGATTTGATAAACATGGTTTTAATATTCATGACAGTTTTTATTAAGTTGTAAATATTAAATAAATTAAAGTATAACAAAGGTATTAAATTCTTTAATTCATAAATCTGGTCATGTCTTTTTGTTTCCGGGTTTTGCCAATGGTTTTTTCTGTAATTTTATCCACGCTGAATTTCAAAAAATTACCAGTCATAAATATGACTATTCTATTTCGAAAAATATCTGAGCTATGAGAAATCTACAATTATTTACTTTCATTATTTTTTTATTGTCAAATACGCTGAATGCCCAGCCCATTATCCAGTGGCAGAACACCATCGGGGGCGATGCAAATGATCTTTTGCAATTCATTCAGCAAACTTCAGATGGAGGTTATGCAGCCGGAGGATATTCTTATTCCACAATTTCAGGTGATAAAACGGAAGATACGATCGGGGGCTTTGATTACTGGGTTATTAAAACAGATGGTTCAGGCACCCTTCAATGGCAGAATACTATTGGAGGAAATGCAAATGATAATCTTAATTCGCTGCAGCAAACTTCGGACGATGGCTATATTATTGGCGGCTATTCTGAATCCGGCATATCAGGGGATAAAACCGAAAGCAACTCGGGGGAAAGCGATTATTGGGTTATAAAACTCAACAGCACCGGAATTATACAATGGCAAAATACAATTGGCGGAGATTCGGCAGACTGGCTTTATTGTGTAAAGCAAACTTCTGATGGCGGATATATCTTAGGAGGTTCATCTAACTCATCCGCATCAGGCGATAAATCGGAAAATAATTTAGGATCTTTTGATTATTGGGTTGTGAAACTGGATTCTTCCGGTTTAATTCTGTGGCAAAATACAATTGGCGGAAGCGGCAATGATATGCTGCAATCTGTGGTACAAGCTTCAGACGGTGGATATTTTGTTGCAGGCTATTCCGATTCAGACAGTTCAGGGGATAAAACAGAAAACAGCTTAGGGTTAATTGATTATTGGGTATTAAAACTTGACAGCGCAGGGAGTATAGAATGGCAAAATACGATTGGAGGCAGCGATTATGACTTTTTATATTCAGTTCAGCAAACCGGTGACCTGGGCTTTATTTTAGGGGGAAACTCTTTTTCAAGCATTTCAGGCGATAAAACAGAAGATGTAATAGGTTTTGATGACTATTGGATCATAAAAATTGATTCAACCGGAAGTATTCAGTGGCAAAACACTATTGGAGGCGATCTGACCGACCGCCTTCGTTCAGTTCATCAAACATCAGACAATGGATATATTATGGCCGGATTTTCCAATTCTGATGCTTCAGGTGACAAAACTGAAAACAGTTTAGGAGGCTATGACTACTGGGTGATAAGGACAGACAGTGCCGGTATTATTCAATGGCAAAACACAATTGGCGGCAGTGATTGGGATGAACTGCATTCCATGCAAATTACCGATGATAATGGATATATCCTGGGAGGTTATTCACGTTCAAATATTTCAGGCGATAAGACAGAAATCAGCCAGGGTTCTTTTGACTATTGGATAGTAAAACTTTATATTGATTCTGTAACCGGTATTTCGCATGCGCTGATTCCAAAAAACAATCAGATAATGCTTTATCCAAATCCTTCCTCTGACATTTTAAATATCTATATCGGAGATTTGACTAATAAGGATAATCAATTAATCATATCAGATTTGTCGGGCAGGAAAATTTTAGAACAAAAAATTGAAACGAACAAAACTGCTATTTCAGTTTCCAGTCTTGCCAAAGGAATTTATTATGTTTACCTTTTAAAAGAAGACAGGCGATTTTCTGCAAAATTTTTTAAAGACTAAATTAAAAATTGCAGTTAAATTATTTCCACGAAACTCAAAAAAAGGAAATTATACTTTACTTTAAAATAACAGTACGCCTTGTCTGTACTTCGTCATTAACAATCATTCTGATCATATAAATGCCATCAGCATTTATTGATTCTGCAGGCGCAATATCTAAAATGTGGCTGCCTTTTTCCTGTGAGCTTTTGAGAATAGCTTCCACTTTTTGCCCCATTATGTTAAAAATCTCAAATCTTACGTCAGAAGATTCTTTTAAATAATAAACCAGGTTAGTGGTTTTGGAAGAAGGATCATTGAAAACATAAAAGGAAAAATTTTCTTTTGACAGGCTTGCAGAAACAACCTGGGAAAAATTACTGTTTCCATTAAAATCTACCTGCTTCAAACGATAATAATATTTGTTGCCATAGGTCACATCGAAATCATCAAATGAATAATCATTCAGTTCAGAAGTGGAACCATTGCCGCTGACAAAACCTATCTTTTCAAAATGCTGAGAAGGAGCAACAGCTCTCTCCAAATCAAAACCCAAATTGTTTTCCTCCGATGCCGTTATCCATTTTAATGAAATCAAATCTTTTTTCGGAGTGGCTTCAAATAACATCAATTCAACGGGAAGAGGAAGTACGGACTGTGCGGTTCCTATATAAAGAACCGGTGCATTCAGCATGGTGGCAACGGAATTGGCAAAAGGACGTTTCACCTGTGTTACAGGGCACCATAAATTACTGCAGCCAACAGTGTTTACAGGAGGATCAATATACCAATCTGCTGCAACAGCAGGATTTACCTTATTAAACATTACTGTCCATCCTGAAAGGGCATTCGAATAACTCCGGTTATATAAGTTTGGAGTAAATTCTCCGCTGTTAAATTGAGCAGAAGGAACAGGCTGCAATTGCCAAAATCCATTGTTGAGCGGTGTGGCAGGCCCGGTATGGTAGGTGATGGTGCACTCGCTTCCTAAAGCTGTATTGTTTGCAGGAGTATTATCATTGAAAGTTGCATAAATATAATCCACCCCTGAAGGTAAAGGAACAGTCAGTTCCAGGCTTAAACGCTGGTAACCTTTCCCGACCGTTCCAATAGGGAATTCATACGTACCTATCAACCCGGTTTTATCCAGGTATTTCTGAAGGCAGGAATTTAAAACTCCGGAATTACCCTGGATATAGCTGTTTGTATTTCCCGGGGATATTGCATCAATTGCCCTGTTCTTTACTTCAACACGGTTAGCACCGGTAATGATTTTTCCATAATTTAAAGTAAGCGAACCTGAATCGCTTACTGTCATCCAGGCATTGGGAGCACTATGATTTTGCAATGTTAATGTCCCTGCCCCGGTTTGATTCATAATGACATTAGTCAGGTTTCCCCGGTTGAGATAAGTTTGAACGCTTCCTGTGAATTGAAGGGACGAGCCTTCCTTATAGGAAGCAATGTTTGGGGCCGTAACATCAACTGTAAAATTCCCGCCTATTTTATGATCACGGAAAGTAGCCACGAATGCGCCACCGAAGCTTCCCCCGGTAACTAAAAAATTTCCAGCCATATCAATATTTGCTGCCGCTATTACATTATAACCAGGAGGTTTTTTTACAGTAACATTCCAGAAATCGTTTGGGGCAATATTATTCGCAGCAATGGTTTGGTGATGGAATTTTGTCAAAGGAGGTGTAACCGCTGTATCTTCAAAAACTACTGTAGAATTGGCTAATGCATTGAAAGTTGCTACATTGTTAAAGTCACCGCAAATCATAAATTGTATTCCTGAATTAAGAGTAAGGCTTCCCCCGGCATTTATGTAAATATCCCTGACGCTTCCGCCTGCGAGGTCAATTACAGGCTGGTTGGTTGTAAAACCAGGTATTACCGCGCCATGACTGCAGTCAGGAATTTGGCAACCTCCCCAGTTATTTACATTAAACCAGCTTGTATTGGTGCTGCCTGTCCAGACAACCACTCCTCCCGGGGGCACAGTAGCCAAAATCGGAGATGACGGTTGAATACTTAATGTAAATCCATAATTGGTATTGTCCCAATTACTAACCACCAACAAATATTTTTCCCCGTTGACCACAGGTATTCCCGGCTCATAAGCAGCATCCCAGCACGCCCCGCCATAAGCACCGGGTGATGCTATTCCCGTCTGGTAACAACCGGTAAGTCCTAAAGTGTTATAATTACATCTTAAAGGGGTGCCCAGGTTTCCGCATGTTGAAGCTACCCCGCCAGTAACCTTCCAGATTGCAAAATCATAATCACTCTCGGTACCCCCTGTACATCCTGAGGTCCAATCATTGGGAATAATGTCAAATTCCAAATTACCCGCTCCGTTAATATTTATTATATACCATGCACTTTCTTTTTCTCCCTGCAAGAGGCAACCAATTGTACTGTTAAAATCGCAAATATTTCCGTAATCCTGGAAACCAGGGTTTGCCACGTCTATTGTGTATTTGCAGACAGGAAATGGATCTATGCAATCCCTGCCTGGTATCGGAGGTAAATTAGAACCGGTGCACGCATCTTCAACCATAATCGAAAAGCTGCCGGTAATTATAGTTCTTCCATCTACCATAACGTAGTAGGATGATCCGGGCGTTAATCCACTTAATTGTAATAATGAAAAGCGATAGTTGTAACCACTGCAGCCAGAAACATTGTCGTTACAACTGGTTGCTGACACGGCAATAAGTGAACCGCAAGATCCCTTATAAACTCCGATTTGAGTATCTGCATTGGTGCCGGTTGTTGTCTTTACAGTAGCACAGCCGGAAGCAGGCGCAGTAAAATAATACCACACTGTATTGTAAGGAGGTGCATCAAAACACGAAGTTACAGGGGGCTCGGAAACATAGGTGGCTCCATTGGTATACCCGGGCGTGATGACGCCAAAAGTTAAATAAATAGCAGCGCAGGGTGCATCATTAGGCGGTTGCGCCAGCGATTTCAAAATCCCTGCTTTTGAAAGAATAATAACAAGAAAAATAGTTAATAATTTTTTCAAATGGAGTAGAATTAATAATGGTCGTTTTTACTGTGAAACAAAGATCACAATAATATTTATAATAAACAAGGTTTTTTGTAAAAAGTTACAGTTAAATTCAAACAATTTGCCGATAAAGCAATTTGACTTTTTATTTTATAATACAAAAGTATGATAATTCAATAAAAAGCGGCTTTACCGGGTAATTGATGCGGGTAAATCCCGTCCTCTCAATTATGTTTCATTGGTTATATTTTGTTTATTTGAACATATTAAAAGAATGGGGAAAAAAATTAAAAAATCCGCAGAAAACCAATTCCTTTCTCCTAATTTCCGGTATAGGAAGAAAAGCGCCATTGCTGTTTTTATTTTTTCTCTTCTTCTCGGGATCAATACAATCTACCATGATTTTACTCTTGATGATGAAATCTATTATTCAGAAAATAAAATTTCTCAGAAAGGAGTGGCAGGAATAAAAGACATGTTCTCCAAAGGATCAACTTCGGGTTTTAAAGAAACCGGGAAAAAAGATTTATACCGCCCGCTTGTGATGTTAACATTCGGAATGGAAAAAGACCTGTTTAATAACAAACCTCACGCTTCTCATTTGGTTCAAATTGTTTTGTATGCATTCTGCTGCGCTGCTTTGTATTCATTGATGAATATTTTTTTTTCATCCTTTCACTTTTTAATTCCGCTTCTTATCACTTTGCTTTTTGCATCACATCCTGTACACACTGAAGTTATCGCAAGTGTTAAGAGCCGGGATGAGCTGCTGGCATTTTTGTTTTCGATACTTTCTCTTCGTCAGTTTATATTAATCAAA
>DATEMK010000275.1:0-14316 GCA_035275625.1 Bacteroidia bacterium | reverse complement strand
CGGATTCTTCATTTATTCAAATATCTCCGTATTCGGGTACTGAATTATTGTGTCATCCGCCAAATATTCACTTTAATAAGATTGAAGCGTTTTTTGCAACCGTTGAAATTGATTTATGTTTTATAAACTTTCTTGAATGTCACTATCTCATTGGTTTCGGCAATGAAATAAAAGAACTAAGGTGCCATTCTTCAATCAATTCTCAATCCTTAAATAATTTCGGCACATCGCCCAATCACTTTAGCAAAGCGTTTTTGGAAGGCAGCAATATTACTGTATCGAATTACAGCTTTTATATTGATACCTTGTTTATTGATCAGGTAACAAATGATTTAAGCTTTGGCCAGGTTGACACAATTTTTATTTTGGGAGAATTGATTGTAAACAAACCAACCGGGCAGCTGATTATGCATTCATCAGTCAATGGAATGGCTACAGATATTTTTGATGCATCAGGAACTGTTTGCATTAAGAATGTCGCACTGAGGGATATACATGTAACAGGGGGCGCGCAATTTTTTGCCGGCAGCGGATGTACAGATTTAGGAAACAACACCGGCTGGCAATTCGCTTCATGCTCAGTGATAAGCAATGTGTGGCCCGGTGATGCAAATTATGATCTGATTGTAAATAATTTTGATTTGCTCAATATAGGAATTGCATTTGGCGAAACAGGATCTGCGCGTGCTGGTGCATCAAATAATTATGTTGCACAGCCTTCAACGGACTGGAGTTCCTATTTTATTTCAGCAGTAAATAAAAAACATGCAGATTGTGATGGAAACGGAATGGTTGATGATGATGATACGCTGGCAGTTTCATTAAACTATGGTCTTGCTCACCCCGCACGCTTAGCGCAAAATGAGCAGGCAATAAGTTCAGGAATTGAATTGTCATTCCAATTTCCCACAGGAGCAATAGCTCCCGGTTCACCAGTTAATATACCGATATTCCTTGGTTCATCATCAGTACCTGCAGATTCAATTTACGGTATTGCATTTACCGTAAACTATGATCCATCATTTATTAACCAGGGATCAATGTATGCAGATTACTCAGGTTCATGGATCGGAAATACGGGTAATAGTATTCATCTCGAAAAGGATTTTTCTGCCATAGGAAAATTTGAAGTTGCATTTACGAGAACTGATCATTACGGTGTTTCCGGGTTTGGTTTAATAGGAATGTTGAATTTTATTGTAGCAAATAATGCAATAGGATTAATGTATCTTTCATTCAGTAATGTAATGGCAATCACAAATACCGGAACTGAAATTCCATTACTCACTAATAGCGGTTCTATAGCAACCGGTGTAGAGAACATCCAGGATACTGAACAGTTTTCTTTTTTGTATCCAAATCCATTTCATGACAGGGCTGAGATTGTTTTTTCTAACCCGGAGTATAAAAAAATTATACTTAAAGTATCTGATATAACAGGGAAGGAAATTTTATACAGGCAAATTAATGGAGAAAATAAAATCATAATTGAAAGAAATAATTTGAGTAAAGGAATGTTTTCGTATGAACTGAAAAGCGAGGATGAGAAGACCCTATCCCGCGGGAAATTTGTTGTGAATTGAACCTTTTTTTGTCCAAAGCCAGGTTTTCTCATCATTACGCTTTTGGAAACCACAGCCTCAATATATAGAATTACGGCTGTCCTTTCAGACAGCCGTTTTCAAAAATTATATTATTAAAGACTTTCTATTCAATCACCACTTTCGTTTTATGACTATTACCTTCTGATTGAACTTCCAGCATGTAAACACCTTTTGCAAAGCTGTTAAGGTCTAATTCATAAGAATTTGTTCCGGGCATTGCTTCACTGTTTTCTGAAAGAACCATCCTGCCTGACATATCATGCAGGTACAGCTGGAATTGCGCCTGACCTTTGACGTATATGCTTACCGTTAATTTATCATGAGCCGGGTTCGGATAAACAGAAATACCGGCATCGTTCAGGACTTCTTCTTCCCTGCAGGAAGTAGAGAAGGTTTGTGAACGCGTACCGCTTCCCCCGCAGGTATTGCTTGCACTTACATTCACCGGACCGGAGCTTGGCACCCCGGTTGTGCCCCATGTAACAGAAATGCTGTTAGTTCCCTGGCCGGTCATGTTAGTTCCGTTTGTAACAGTCCATAGGTAAGTTGGCAGAGGTACTCCGGTTGGATTCACCACGCTGAAATTAACCGGTGAACCGGAACACCATGACAAAGGATTTGCAGTAATACTTCCCGGTGTTGCGGGTTTGCCATTAATAGTAATTGTTCTCGGGGCGCTTGTACCGGGTACGCACAGGTTTGTATTGGCTGTTACACTTACAGTACCCGAAGTGAACGAAGAATTCAAATCAAATTGTATTGCATTTGTACCCTGCCCGGTGAAGTTGGTTGCTGCGCCCGGAATAGTCCATGTATAACTTGTTGCACCACTCACATTAGGAACTGAATATTGGACTGTTGTATCACAGGCATTATTTACAGGTCCGGCCATAGAACCCGGCAGACCCGGAACATAGCTGCCCACCGTCTTGCATCTGCCCGCGCTGGAAGCACATGAGCTGTTTGCATAAGCGCAAACAGGGGGTGCACCTGCATAAGAAGAAGGAAAATCCACATGAATAGAAGTACCATACGGTGGTGATTCCACTATAGTTGTCCCAACAGGCACTGTCCAGTTATATCCTGATGCATTTGTCACAGCAGGCACTGAAAAAAGAACATTCGACTGGCCGGGACAAACTTTTGAAGGTGCGCTGATAAACGGCCCCGGAACTGCAGGAGTGGCTGAAACCGTTATACACCTCGGAGCGCTGATGGAGCTTGTTCCGCAGGTTAACGATGCAGTCACGCATAATTGTCCGGATGTGAACCCGGCAGGATAAGTTACCAGCACACCTGTGTTATTTCCCTGTCCGCTGGTAATAGGGGATGTGGAACCTCCCAAAGTCCATGTATAAACCGATGCGCCTGCTGATGCTCCGCAACCATAGGCTTTAGAAGTGCCCGGACAGGCAACTATGGATCCGTTTATATTACCCGGGGTACCTACTTTACCCCTTATAAAGGTGCACTTATTGGCTATATTACTGCCGCAGCTGTTTATTGCATGTGCGCATATATTATATCCCGATCCGACAACACTGCCGAATTGAGCATATACAGTATTACCAGATGTAGGAAATGGGCCGGCAGACCAGGGACCTCCGGGGCTGTTGCTGAACAACACCACAGACGGGTTAGTGGTTGTATTCCATGTGTAAGTAAGTCCTGGTCCTGTTGCGTTTACCGTCATTAAAAAGACCTCACCCGTACAGGCCTCAGTAGTCCCTGAAAACCCGGTAATCGCATTGTTGGCCGGAACAGTATTGACATTAAGGAATGCCTGTGTAGAATGTGTTGTACCGTTTATATTTGTGTAATGTGCACGATACGTATAACCATCCATAGCAGCAGTTCCGCCTGTTATCACTAAAGTATTTGTAGTTACTCCACTGTAAACTCCGCCATTCGAAAGCGGAAGATATCCTGAGCCGGTATTTTCATACCAGAGAATTGAAGGTGCAGGAGAAGACGTTGAAGTGCTTGTAAATGAAGTATTGTTACCGTCACAAATAGTAGAATGGGAAGGGTTTGTAGCAGGAGAAATCGTGTTAGCTTCTCCTACTTCAAATTCACTGAAGCTGGTAAGCCCGGTAGCCTGCGTTACAGAACTTGTTTGTGTTCCCAATGTTGTAGCGCTCCATGTAAAAGTGAATGGATCATATTTTCTAACTATATAGTTTAAGGGATTTCCTGTGTTTGCAGTATTAGCAATCGTAAAGGAAGCATCATACGTGGTAAATGATCCTGTTCCGGATTTAACCAGCGTCCAGTAATTACCGGCTTTTTTAGTCTGGTCTATTCCGGAAGAATTGGTGATCGGTGTATCTTCACTCGGTGCTGGAGCGGTTAAAGTAGAGCCTGCCACAAACACCTGGCCTGATCCGCCAATACCATTTACAGCAAGCGTCACAGGCGCATAGGCGGAACTGCTTCCTATCGGGAAATCAAGAGTAGCGTTGCCCGATGTCGGATATATCCGAAGAACATTGCCGTTCACATAAGTGCCCGTTCCGGCACCTGTAACAGTTGCTCCCGTATTTAATGTAACAAAATTTGTAGAGGTCGTTATGATGCCGGCTGTAAAAGCAAGCGTCCCGGTAATAGTTGCTGATTCGGTTAAGCTTACGCCCACCGGGTTGCTGATGGTAAGATTTGCCATCTGCTGAGGATTTGATTTGAAAGCGGTATTCTGAGCAGAAGCGGTATTATTGAAAAGATAATTTCCTGCTACACTGTATGTAGTTTTTAAATCTGTTATAGTAGCTAAAACGCCCCCGGTATTTTTAGTTGCCAATGTTCCTCCGAGAATAAGCGTAAAGCCGGTATTAGCACCGCCACCGCTGGCGGCATTTCCTCCACTGATCACGTTAAGGCCGCAATCTAACGTACCTATAACTGTAAAAACTGAATAAGGGTTGGCAAGTGCGCCCATCACAAGTCCTGTCAGCATTTGTACTGCTGTTCCGCTGTTTACCTGGTAAGAGCAATGTTCGGAATTAGAACCTGCATAAGAAAAAGTTTGGGGTAAAGCTAATGTACCGGTACCGTTAAATACAAAACCTGTTGCTGATGTGTTGCTGGTGGATGTGGTAGTAAATGTTCCGGTTCCTGATTTTGAAAAGTTTCCTTTTATTCTGAATTCATTTCCTGAAACCGAATTAAATCCGAAATCTACTAAGGCTGAAGATGCGCCCTGGAAGGTTGCATTACCATTTGCCTGAAATATTGCTGTGCCGCTTCCATTAGCGGATTCAAGATTAATTCCATCCGTTCCGCCTGCATTGACTGATACAGTACCGTCCACTGTAACGGTAACGTTACCGCCTGTGTTAGATATCAAATTGAAATTACCCCCCGTGAGCGTAAATGTTCCTGTCGTGTTTAAATTGGCTGTTCCCCCGTTTCCACTCGTAGCATTATTGACATTAACTGTTCCACCGGATTGTGAAAAATTTCCTGAAATATTAAAAATTGTCAATCCTGTTCCGTTATTTGAATTCCCTGTTAAAGTTCCGGACTGAACATTTAAATTTCCGTTTACATTTAATGTATTTGGGGCACCATTAGATAGTCTGAAAGTTCCTGAACCGTTAACCGTAAAATCATTGCCGACAGTTAAGGAAGAAGCCATTGTATAAGTTGGTGAACCTGTAACCTGCAGGTTATAGTAATTGCCACCGCTTGAAACGGATGGAACAGGAAAACTTGATATAGTGGTTGCACCATTATAATTAACAGTGCTTGTTCCGATAGTATAAAGCCCTGAGCCGGGTGAAAAGGAAGTGGCAATTCCGATGGTGCCGCTCGATGAAAATGTTCTCGGGCCGTTGCCGGAATTGGTGAGATTGCTATAATTTGCAGAAGTAATAGTCTGGGCGGTTGCCCTGCTGTAATCTACTGTTGATCCTATATTAATAGTGAGCGGGCTGATGGTATTTACAACGGCAGTAGAAGCGCTCCCGTTAAATCCTGCCGTCCGGGATGTAACAAAAGTTCCGTCTATAGTCAACGCGCCCGTGCCCGAAACCTGTGTTCCTGCGCAGTCCCATGTAACACCGCTTGTAAGTACAATAGCGGCATTGTTAGTTGTTGCAGCGCTTCCACCCATGGTCAGTGCTGATGAAATGGTAAACGTACCCGTTGTTACTGTGAGCGTACCGTTTACAGTAGCGGTGCTGTTCAATGTCACCCCTGTGGAACCGCCACTGTTATCAATGGTAAGGTTCGCCATAGTTTGTCCTGCAGTTTTGAAATTAGTGTTCTGTGTAACAGAGCCGTTAAAAATATAATTTGCTGCCGCATTAAATGTGGAGGTAATATTGTTAACTACGGAACCCGATGTGCCGGATATAACACCCAATGAATTTGCACTAACCAATGTAGCGCCTGAATTCAAAGCGAATGTGCAGTTAGCACCGCCTCCGTTAATTCTGAATGTGGAGCAGTCAAGCGTGCCGTTTACTGTGAACGAGCTGGGTGGATTTGAAAAATTGTTCGGACCGTTGTTCACGTTGGTGCTAAGCTTTACCACTGTTCCTGTGTTTACCACATAATTAACATAATCAGAAGAAGTGCCTAAATAAGATAATATCTGGGGTGATAACAATGTACCCGTTCCGTTAAAAACAAAACCTTTTGCAGCAGTTAAAGAAGTGGTATAAAATGTACCGGAGCCTGTACCTTTAGAAAAAGTACCTTTTATTCTGAACTCATTGTTCGGGATGGTTCCTGCACCAAAATCAACAATAGTGGTGGACGTTGAAGTGCCGGGAACAATTAAATCCTGTGTTTGAAAAATTCCAATTCCTGTTCCGGCATTTTGAAGATAAACGCCATCTGTTCCGGTTACATTCAATGTTGTATTTCCCGTAACAGTAAAAGTACCTGTTCCCGCTCCGGCAGCAGTGGTGACTAAGAGTATACTTCCGCCAGTTAAGCTGCATGTTCCTGATACATTCATATTGGAATTGCCGGCATCTCTTACCAAGGCTAAATTACCGCCTGTCTGTGAGTAATTTCCGGTAACATTAATTATTGAACTTCCTGTACCGTTAGAAGCGATAAAGTTTCCGGCAGAAATTGTAAAGTTACCCGCAATGTTTATAGTTGGTGCACCTGCTGCATTAGATGCTACTACAGTTCCCGTACAGTTCTGAATAAAATTACCTCCAATCGTAAGAGTGTAGGTACCACTCGCTGTGAACCTGATATTTGCAGTTCCTACACTGGTAATTTTAAAATTACCGGCTGTCAAATTAATTGACCCGTTCCAATTTTGCTGCCATGCTGCTGCGTTTGCCGTGTAATTAAGTTCCAGGTGACCAAAAGGCAATGTTACCCCTGTAGTAATTACAGTAGTGTTATTTGGCCAATTATCAATTCTTACATTAGAGGTTGCTCCAAAAGATTCTGTGCCACCAAAAATTCCGGTGGAGGGAGAAGCAACAGTATTATTATGAACATAAGTTCCGCCATTATCAACCTGGAAAGTAGCAGTACTGCCAATAGTTATAGCAAAACTTGCTGTAAGCGAAGCCCCGTTTTCAATTTGCAATTTAGAGCCTGCACCGGAAAACGTAACGATTGCTGTATTGGTGATTAAATGTGGTGAAGTTCCGCCATTGCCGCTGCCCTGGATAACAAAAGTATTTCCGGCAGTTGTAAGGTTTGCGGGGGTAGAGCCGCCTCCTAATCTATTTGTATTCCAGCCTGCCAGTGTATTCAGATCCACTGGGCCGCCTGCCTGTGAATAATAGGTAACAGCATTTACATTTTTCAGCATTCCAATAATTAACAGGATGCTCATCAGCCAATATTTAAAAATATTGAGCGAATAATTGGGATGATTTTTTGTTCTCATGATCATAATTAAATTAAATGGTTTTTATAAATTTTTTATTTTCTTTTAGTTACTCAGCCGTAAATTATCAATCTTTAGTTTTCATATCATTTTATTCTGTTTCTATAATTCTCTTTGTATATACCTCGTCATTGATCTGCAGAAGCACTGAATATATACCCGGTGCGTATCCTAAAGCCCCCGCACTGAAATCATAATTATGAATCCCGGTACTTTCCATTCCATTCACGAGAGTTGCCACTTTCTGACCGATATCATTATAGATGCTGAGGTGAACCCTGCCTGCTTCTTTCAAATCGAACATAATGTTTGTAAACCCCGAATAAGGATTAGGTTCCACGACAAACGTAAATGGTATTCTCCGGATACTTGCAGCCACTACTTTTGAGTAGGCGAAATTTCCGTTGTAATCAGTTTGCTTCAGCCTGTAGTAATAGTCAATACCTTCTTTTACACTCTTGTCTTCAAAATCATAATAGTGAGTTGAAGTAGTTGTGCCGTGACCTTCCAGCCATGCCATCTTTTCAAATTTATAAGGAGGAGTAATGGTTCTTTCCACATCAAAACCTTTATTGTTTTTTTCCGAAGCGGTAGCCCAGCTTAATTCAATGCTGTTTTTCAGAGCCCGCGCTTCAAAGCTCAGCAGGTCAACCGGCAAAGGTGTTTGTGACTGAGCCGTTCCGATCCAGACAGGGTTACCGGTAAATAGAGAAGTAACAATCATGTTGTTTCTGAGTACGGCTGTGACAGGAGGATTGACGCATGGAAATGCCGGAAAAGGATTGAGCTGCCAGTCTGTGGCAAGGTTGCTGTTGGAATTATTATACATCACCGTCCATCCGGCACCGAGGGGAACTCCCCAGCTGAGATTCCGGTTAAAATTAGTGACATTCATTATTCCGCTTGTCGGGAAGGGAGGAAAAGCTTCGACATTCCAGAAACCGTTATCCAGGGCAAGCAAACCACCGGAATGATAGCTGGAAGAACATTCATTGCCTAAAGCAGGATTGGTGGCAGGAGCCGTGTTGTCAAAATAAACATTCCAGTAAATGTTAGAAGCAGGGAGCGCTGCAGTAAAATTAAAATTGATTCGCTGGTATCCCTTTGCTGATGTGCCTACGGGAAAATCATAAGAGCCGAGAGCGGAAGGCATAGATCGCCTGAGCGTTCCTTCTATATAGCTGGCGGTACTGCCAACGGTGATAGCAGCAACAGCAGGGTTTAAAATATCCACCCGGTTATCATTGGTTGCAGCGGGCCCGGTGCCGGCTATTATTTTTCCATTAGTAAGCGTGAGGGTGGAGGCAGCATTGACCCGCATCCATGCAGTTCCGGCCAAACCGTGGTTTTGCAGTGTAAGTGTTCCCGCCCCGGTTTGATTCATCAGCACGTTATTCAGTAATCCTCGGTTGAGATAGGTCTGCGCTGTTCCGTTAAATTGAAGAGTGGTTCCGGCAGTATAGAAGGCGGTAAGAGGCGAAGATTCAATAGTGAAATTTCCCCCGGCTTTGTGGTATTTTCCTGCAGCGCTGAATTCTCCGCCTGATCCTGCTGCACCGCTCACAAGCAAGTTGCCTCCAATATCAATATCCTGGTTGGAAATTACTTTCCACCCCGCGGGCTTTTTAACCGTTACATTCCAGAATTGATTTGCTCCTGTCAGCAATCCGTCAACCGTTTGATCATGGAGGGTGCTTAAGTTGGCAGAAGTATCCTGGAATAAAACTGTACTGTTGGCGCTGGCGGTAAATGTTCCGCTGTTATTGTAATCACCGCAGATATTCAGTTCATAAGGAGCATTTATATTGAGGCTTGCACCAAAATTAATATCGAGACTGCGGCAGTTGGCGCCCGCTCCGTTGATGATGGGAAAATTAACGGCAAAACCGGGAATGATCGCATTGACGCTGCAATTCGGAATGTTACATCCGCCCCAGTTATTCACGTTGAACCAATCCGTGCTTACCGCTCCTGTCCAGATAAGCGTTCCACCGGGTAAAACCACGTTGGCGAGAGGCGTTGTCGGTAAAATATTTAACGTGAAACCGTTTTTGCTGTTTTCATAATTAGCCACGTTAAGGTAATAGATTTCGCCCGTGAGGACCGGAATTCTTTCCCTGAAAGCCGGGTCATAATCGGGAGAATAAGCAGGGGGCGCCTGACCGGCCGCAGGACCAAAAACACCGGTTACCCCGAGAGGGCTGTAATGACAGCGTATAGGAGTACTGAGGTTGGCACAGGATGGGTTGGGCCCGTAAACTGCAAAATCATAATCTGTTTCGCCTCCCGGATAAGGGGCAGGATAATTATTGGGAACAATTGAAAATTCGAGATACTGGGTGCCCACCACGTTGCCAATAATTATTTTATACCAGGAAGAACCTCTTTCTCCCGTGCAAAGGCAGCTGGTTGCACATACGCTGCAGCCCGAAGTTCCACCTGTACACGGTGCAGGAGTGGGTACATCGCAAATATTTCCGATGGTAAAAAAACCGGGATTGGGTATGGACAATGTGTAGCTGCACACAGGCATGGGTAATGCGCAATCCTGTACAGCCATAGGAGGGAAAGCATTGCTGCAGGCTGGCCAGGTGCCACCGTTAATCAGCTGGATAGAAAAACTTCCGGTTCTTCCATTGCGGCCGTCCATCATTATGTAATAAGTGTTTCCGACAACAGAGTTAAAGTGTATCTGCGGATACTTATATGTATGCCCGCCTGCACCGCACGGCTGGTAATCATCATTGCAGGCAATGGCTGTTCCCAATGAATTACACGTTCCCGAAAAATTAAAAACAGCCATTTGAGTATTGTTAATGGTATTGGGATAAACTTTAATTTTTGTACAGGTAGAAACTGCCGTGAACTTATACCAGACCGTATGCATCTGGGCTATTCCCCCTACGTTAGTAAAACAGGATGGCATGGCAGGATCATTTGTATTGGTGGCGCAGCCTGTGCTTCCGGGCAGGCTGACCCCGTAAGGAAGGATGGTTGCATTGCAGGGTAAATCATTAACAGGAACCCCCGAAGGACAGGGATCGGAAACGCAAAGCCTGAAAGTTCCGTTATTCGTATTATTGTACGACCAGACGCGTATATAAGCCATTGAACCGGGTGTTAATCCTGATGTCATGATCAGGCCCATCAAACCCGGACCTGAATCATCATCGCAATCCACCTCGGTAAAAGTCCCGTTGCAGGCAGTGGCGGAGTATAAAGCCACACTTCCGTCAGTGATAACGCCTGTATGTGTTCGCACAAATAATGCTCCCGAAGGAGGCACTACCACTTTGAACCAGACATCACCACCGCTGTAGTTCCCGCAGGAAGGAGCAGGGATACCTGGGGTGGCTGTCGCACACAGGTTGGTATAGAAAGCTAACGTACAATTGACCCCCGCAGTAAGGAGAGTCGCACCGCACGGGTCATCATTGGCAAGTGTTGCGGAACACGGGCTCGGATCATAAGCGCAGATTTTAAATGTGCCGTTATTGTCAGCACCATTTTCCCAGACACGCACGTAAACCGCTTCACCGGGATTTAATCCCGATACCGTCAGCATGGGCATCTGCCCGTTGACGCTGCTGTTGTCATCGCATGCTATGAGGTTCATCCCGCCACTGCAGGAGGCTCCACCGGTTGTATCATACACGGCCATGCCTCCGTCTAAAACGGTGCCTGTATTGCTGTCAAACCGGATCTGCCCTGAGGCAGGCGCTATCGCTTTAAACCAGACATCGTCACCGACATAATTTCCGCAGCCGGGAGCAGGAACACCCGTTGTAGGAGTGGAGCATGCATTGGTGTAAGTAACGAAAGCACAGGCAAGTCCCACAGGAATAGTGGTTGCTGTGCATGGGTCATCATTGGCAGGAACAGGTGTGCAGGGCGGAGGCAGTATAGTGCTCCAGACACAAATAGAGCCCTGCATGCTTGCCTGTATGCTCACGACTCTTACATAATAATTTGTACCGGGAGTGCTGGCAAAGGTGATGACTTCGGGTATCAGCACCCAGTCATCAACACAGGCTACCAGGGTTAATGCCCCGCAGGTGCCGCTGTAAATATAGATTTGCGCATCGCCATTTTTATTGGCGTATTTCACATTCGTAACTGTTGTGCCCGCTGCTGCTGTAAACCATCCCCACCCGTCTCTTCCTGCACCGGTTACTCCATTACACCCGGGAATTGCCGGAGTACCAATGGTGGTGGTGCAATCCCAGGGTATCATGGTGAAAACATTGCATTGGGTGCTGTTAACCGGGATCTGCTGAAAAGCGCTGGAAGAACAATTATTAGCCGGAGTCTGGCAAAATCCTTTTACACAAATGAAAAAAAAGAAAACACCGGGGTAAAACCAGGTGACCGGGTAAGCAATCTTTTTTGTACGTGGTAAACGTATCCTCATTCTGACGGTTTAAAACAAATTAAAAGCTCATTTGATATCGGCAGGCTGACCTAATTCATCCTCATCATCCGGATCAAGGGCAACGTATTCATTCTTTTCATTCAGGTAAGCGGCAGGAAAGCTGTTCATCTCCATTACCTGCAGCAGGTCTATGACACTTATCTTATCAGAAATAAGCAGCGTAACGGAATTATTTTCCCGGTCAATAACATGGCTTAATATTTTTTTCGGGTAGCTGCTGAGCAGCTTTTCCAGGTCATCAACGGAGGTTTTTTCGCGCAATCCTTTTACCCGGAGGGTAATTTCAGTTGATTTTTCACCGGGGCTAAGCCCTTTCCTGGTTTCCTGTGCAGGAAGAACCGAAACCGAGCTGAGCAGGATCAGAAGGCTGAAACACCATCCAATAACGGTTTTTGAAGTTAGCTTTCTTTCCTTCATATAAAAAATTTAATTACTAACTGAAAAATAACAACAGCCCAAAACGTTATACTTTTACCAATGAAGAGTATAATTTTCTGAAACCGTTTATTTCCCGGGTTTTATCAGGTTTAAAGTTTCCGAAACTTTCCGAATCAAAGATTGGTTTGTATTTAACTGGTAATTGAGTTCCCTGCTGGTTATTTTTTCAACAAATATATAAAAAAAAGATCAATTCCAAGCCCGCGCCCATTAAAGTTTTCAACCTGATCTCCGTTTTTGAAATGGTGGTGTTTTATTTTAAAGGAAAACAATTTTTTTTTTAGGATTTATCCTGAACAAAAAGCGGGGCATGTTCGTACCATTTTGAGAAAAGATAGGGGCGGGATGATTAAATTAAATCAAAAAAATTACTGTCTCTTAAACTTTCAGAGTGAGAGGAAAGACCGAATCTTCAGCCTTCCGTTTTTACAATCCGCTTTCCTGCAATCACTTGCAGTTTTGACGAGTGGCAGCGGATGGAGAATTTCTCAAACATCCTGAAGGAAGCGTGACGGAGGAGGAAGGAATCATGAACGGGGAGAAAGGAAAAGCGGAAGAGGAGGGAGGAAGAGGGTTGATGCATCCCGGAAAACCGGCCGAGGAGAAAGGAAACGTGATGAAGTATGCAGGAAAAGAGACAGAGGATAAAGGAACGTGATGAGAGGAAACCGGAACAATGAATGAGGATAAAGGAAGTATTGCAAAGGAGACAGGAATACGCACAGAGGATAAAGGAAGTTTGGTGAAGGATAAAGGAAACGCGGCCCTTCCTGCTTGAATCACGGCAGAGGAGTCAGGAATGTTCAAAGAGGAGGAAGGAAGTTTTGGGCTTTAAGGAGGGTTTGATAAGAGGTATTTGGGAAAAGGTGAAGGAAAGGCAGAGGGTAAAGTTCAACAGGCGTTGCCAGGATTCTTTTATTAAACATTCATCACAGTTAAAAAAAATAATTCTACATAACATGCTTATACATACATATTATTTGAAGAAAAGATAAAAAATTGAATTTTAAACCTTTTAAGTATTTTTACCAAAAAAATAAATTTGTGGCGAAATCTTCAAACAAATGGCCTAAAGTAATTACTGTCGATAAGAATATTATAAAAATTCTTAGCGAATCTACTTACGAAAATTTCCCGAATGCTTTAAAAGAGGTAATAATTAATTCTTATGATGCACTTGCGACTGAGGTTAAGATTGAGGTCGATTTGAAAAATGAAACTATTACTATTTGGGATAATGGTAATGGAATGGACGAAGAAGATTATGATTTTTATTTAAGAATCGCAGGCAAAAAAAGAGAAGTTAAAGAATACAATAAGCAAGAAAGGAAGAAAATTGGCCAATTTGGTGTGGGTTTTTTGGCAGTCTTCCCATTTTTTAAAAACTATGCAATTGAATCAAAGAAAGCCGGAGAAACTGATTGTATGCATGCTGAAATCCCTTGCCATTTGTATTTTGATCAGTATAATCGTTTTATTCAAATTAGCGATATTAAAATTAGTGGAGGGAGGAAAAAGGAAAATGTATTACGAAACGATCATTACACAAAAATAACTCTAACGGGATTTGCAACAATTACAAAAGAATTTTTCAATCCAAAATCTGAGTTTAAGGTAAGTAAACATTCCATTAAAAATAAAGATTATTTTTCTGTGGTAAATAAACTTAAATGGTTATTATCGGAAGATCTTCCAATTGAGTTTGAAGAAAACTACTTTAATACATTCTTTACGAATTATAGTTCTCGCCTGCCGTTTAAGGTTTTATATCAAAATGAACTACTTTTTAGACATGTTTATGCAAAAACCTTTATTTTAGAAGAACATAAAAGGCCCTTTAGTCAAATTGGAAAAATAAAATTTCAATACTTTATTTCCACAGATAAAAAACCAATACATCCGAATGAAGGACGCTATTTAAAAATAAGAAATTTAAATGTTGGTGTAGGGGATCGTGAAAATTTTTTAGGAAAAGAAAT
>DATEMK010000274.1:0-6446 GCA_035275625.1 Bacteroidia bacterium | reverse complement strand
CAAAAAATAAAAACAATATTTTATTTAAACTGACACTACCATTTGGCTCAATCTTTTGTAATAATAAGTTTCTTCGTAAACTGCCATTCACGATTCCCTGGCAAACCGGGATAAACAAAAACTTTCATAAAATAAATTCCCGGGGAAATATTTCCCAGGTGGATTATTTTATTATTATCATGAGTTATATCAGCTGAATAAACCCTGCTTCCGAATGCAGAGTAAATTTCAATTTCTCCTTTTAAAAAATTACCGGGATATGAAATCGTAAATGATCCCTTGGAAGGGTTTGGAAAAATAGTAAATGAATGATCTGATATTATTTCATTCATTCCAACAGAAGTGCAAAGTGTATTAACAATACCCCCGCTGCCGGTTACTGTTGCAGGAGAAGCAATATTCATTGAAGTTGGGTTACCACTGGATGAGGGAAAAGAAACCTGCATGGGATATGATATAACAGTTGGCACCCAGCTTGTATCGTTACAACCGCCATTGCCTGAAGAATCGGTCTTTATTAAATATACATAAAAATTGCTGCTGCCCGGGGCATCATGGTAGGATCCTGCAATAACATATCCTCCATCGGAAGTTTGAAAAAGAGAATTGCCGACATCCAAACTGGTTCCGCTGAAAGCTTTTGACCAAAGAAAATTTCCCATAGAGTCGGTTTTTATTAATGAAACATCGCCCGGGTTAAGATTAAAGTTGTAAACACCGCTTTTTCCTGTAACTATATATCCGCCATCCGTTGTTTGCTGAACATCATTACCCCAGTCATCAGTTGTTCCGCCATACGTTTTTACCCACAGCGTATCACCGTTTGCATCCGTTTTTATCAAATGTGCATAGTGATAGTTTGTTGCGCCATCATAAATATTTCCTGTGATAATATAGCCTCCATCAGTTGTTTGCTGAACCGACACGCCCCTGTCTATATAAGTTCCATCGTAAGATTTACTCCAGGTAAAATTCCCGGCTGCATCGGTCTTCATTAAAAAAATATCACTATAATCAGTTCCTGTAATAACATACCCGCTGTCAGTTGTCTGCTGAACGTCCCTTGCACCACCCGAGCTGACCAATTCTTTTGCCCAAAGTATATTGCCGCTGGCATTGAACTTAATTAACTGAGCGTAAGCACCCGTTACAAAAAACTGTCCTGTTACAATATACCCGCCATCAATTGTCTGATGCACAGAAGTAGCATTATCAAAACCCGTTCCCCCGAAATTTTTTGACCAGAGCAGGTTACCGGCTGCATTGGTTTTTACGAGATATCCATCAACATTACCTGCATTAATTTCCATGTTTCCTAAAACAATATAACCGCTGTCGGTGGTTTGCTCAACTGAATAACCATAATCACCATTTGGCCCTCCAAAGGTTTTTGTCCAAAGTGTATCACCGTTAACATCCGTTTTTATTAAACAAATTTCTGCATTAAACCCTCCGGGTATGTTTGTTGATCCTGCTATAATATACCCGCCATCATAAGTGGGCTTTAAGCAAGAACCTTCAGTGTTTCCCGGCATGCCATACGTTTTTTGAAAAATTAGTTGGGCGTTCGAAGGAAATGCATTTAGCATGATGATGAAAATCACAAGGATGGGTTTGTACATTATTCTTCAGAGGTTAGGGATTGATTATTCTGAAGACGTTACGAGCTGAAAAAAGGATGCACCAGCTAATTGATGTCTCTTCCGGTAATGCTATCGCTCAACAGCTCAGGGACGAAAATGTAATAGTGTGAAAATACTTAGCAGTTAAACCCGGCAGGAAACTGCGTCAACCTGCGGGTGGTGGGGTGCATAAATTTATTTTTTATTTCTTTTCTATCTTTCTCGCTACTATCCGGCTATCCATATTTATTTGTAAAATGTAAATTCCCTGAGCGAGATTAGTAATATTAATTTTTTTTGTAAATGAATCCTTAATAAAATTTTCTGTTTCGGAGAAAACCTGTTCTCCAAGCACGTTGAATAAAATGAAATCTGCTTTCTCAATATTATTCCTGTGTATAGTAATAGTTAATTCACCTGTGGCAGGATTCGGATATACTTGTACTTCCCGGTTTGCGTCTGTTATTTCCTCATTGCTCAAAGGAGCGCATAATGTATCAATAGTAAATTTCCAGAGTGCATTGGTGTACCAGCCAGAACCAATTCCAGACCCTCCGAATAAATATAAATGACCATTGTTATCTGACCATCCCACAGCGCCTTCTTTATAACCGGGATTATTTGACGGGCTTGAAACTCCTAAAGTTCCATAGTTTGCATTGGCATTTAATGTACTGTCGCCAGCAGCCCATGTCCATTGATTTGAAGAAACATTATACATCCACATATCAGATAAACCACCACCTACAAAAAATGAATAGCCGCCAAACAACCAGAAGTTGCCGTTAGAATCTTTCCACACTGCACGCCCTTCATTACGCCCGCATGGTAAATTTTGTGGTGAGGGAATGCATTTCGTTCCGTAATTGCTTACTGGTATATAGGTAGAATCGCCACTCATCCATGTCCAGTTATTTGTTGCATCATTATATCTCCATAAAATACCCCCGCCATCAAACTTCCAAAAGAATCCATTGTTATCCTTCCACCTGCTGTATGCTGATCCGCCCGGATTATTTAATGGATCCTCAACACCCTTAATTCCGAAATGAAGCTGATTGGGGCCCTTTATCCATGTCCACATGTTTGAGGCAATATTGTATTTCCATAAAGCATTTGAGGAGTGTTCCAAAAGATACAAATCACCTGAATTGCTTGTCCATGCAGCGGCATTTTCAACCGAAGAAGGAGGATTATTAAGAATATTGGGCACTCCCATAACACCATATACTGCGAACTGACCCGGAATGTTTGGTCCTTTCATCCAGGTCCACATATTTGCGGCAATGTCATATTTCCATAGATCACTGAATCCGTAAGGTGCAATAGTATTATTGTCCTCGCCCCCGAACATCCATAAATTGCCGCTGAGATCAACCCACGATTGTGCGCCCCACGAACGGCAGGGCGGCTGATTGGTTATTGCAGGCACACCCTGAACACCATAATCTCCTGTGGTGTCGTTGGGAATTCCTGTTCCTTTCATCCAAGTCCATTCATTTGTTAAAGGATCATACTTCCATAAGTCGTTATACACACAAAAACCATTGCAACCCGCACCTGCCCGGAGTCCTCCGTATAACCAGAAATTTCCATTCAGATCAGTCCATTCGCATGGCTCATACAGGGGAGGAGGATTATTTGTACTGGCGGGAACTCCCTGTGTCCCGAAATTTCCACTGTTATTGAAAGCGTCACCGTGAATCCATACCCATTCACCTTGTTGTCCGCTGCAATAATTGATAAATAAAAACATCAATATTGGAAGTGAGAAAATTCTGATCGTCATGCTTTTATTGTTTATTTTTTTTATGATAGTTTGAATTAGCACTGTCTTTTATTCGAAGCATACGAGTTTCGCATAACGAAGAAGGGAGAGCCTCCCACCTGAGGAGGGATGAGCCCGCTTGTCCGCAAGAGAAGTAAAAAAAGAACGGTTTTAGCGGTAGCCTTTCTTTTTTTACCTGTCCCGCAGCATTGCGGGATTTCTTTTAATCTTGTTATCGGAATACCCATACCATGCACACGAATTTACTCTGTTTATTCTATCACAATCTTTTTCACTATTCGTTCTCCATCAATATTTATATCAAGCAAATAAATTCCTTTTGAAAGAAAAGAAACATCCAAATTGTATGTATTCCTTATATCAGATGTCGTTAGGATTTGTTCAAAAGCTTTTTCTCCAATCATATTTAGTATTTCGCATTTCAAGTTTTTCTTTTCTTTTGCTTTAAATATTAGTTGGATATTACCAGTTGAAGGATTTGGATAAAGAATGCAACTATTTATCAAATTATTAATTTCATTAATACCAACAGGTAAACAACCGGGTGAAGAAGCTAATGCATTTCTTAACGAAATTGAAGATGCGAGACAAGCATTCATTCTGGTAATCTGTCCGTAATGAAACATATTCATGCAACTGTCATTAACTCCCTGCATAAAATTCATAAATTCATTTCCATTTGGACCATTGTTGCAGGTAATTTCAGGAAATGCCGGACATCCTGTGGGCATTGATTGTTGAGGAGGTTGACAAATGCCTGTTCCAAGGGTACTGCAATTTGTACCAAAGTGTTGTAAATTGAGCCAATGACCTACTTGGTGAGTAGCAATTCTGCCCAGATTATATGGAGCAAGTGTTCCGGGTGTATTAAGTCCTCCAATGCATTCATAATGTACCACCACACCATCAGTAGTATCATTTCCTCCGGGGTACTGTGCAAATCCCAGAACCCCATTTGCAAGATTGCCTACATATATATTCAAATAACTCTCTGCTGGCCATATAGGATCGCCTCCCTGTGATTGGTAAAAAATTTGAGCTCCTGTAAATGAGCTGGCAGGAGTAGGTACAGTTATAATACCGGTAGTGGGTTGTCCGCCAGGATCGCGCTGTGCAAGGCAAAAATGTATTTGAGAACCATTGGCACACTGTGCAAATACTGAAGGAGTATTAATCGTGTCTGCATTCAGTCGCTGGAAATCATTATTGAGAACATCCATTTGTGCAAGAATTCTGCTTATCGGGATATTTTGTGCAGCAGTATTATACATAACATGAAATACAACAGGAATATAAACAGGGGTTGGCAAACTGAAATCCGGATGACTTTCAATAAAAGCATTTTCCTGTTTGTTCAACAGTTCGAATTTGTTTTTATAAGCTGCGTTTTGTTGCAATAAATTATTCTGATAATCATCAGTTGCACATGTGTGTACTGTTTGAGCAGTGCAAGTAAATAATATAAACAGCAAAGGGGCAATAGTTAAATATATTTGTTTCATGTGGTTAAATCCTTAGATATATCAAATTAATTTAAAATATTTTATCCCGATAGCTATCGGGACTCATGTTTATTTACGCTATCACTCTTTCACAAGCTTTCCTTTCTTAATCACACCGCTTTTATTTCTCACTTCGTAAATGTAAATTCCTTTTATAAACTGCTCTGTATTTAATGAAATTGTGTTTGTAAATTTCTGTTGCAATAATTTTCTTGAAGTAATGTCATAGAGAATGATTTCAGAGGTAATATTGGTACTATTTATAATATTTAGTTTGTTTGACATAGGATTCGGATAAACATTCACAAGACTATTTTCTGCTTCTACATTTATTCCGGTAGCACAGGAAGAAATCTTAATCAAAGAGACATCATCAATAAAACAATATATTCGCGGAGCAGCAGTACTATCAACAATGCTATAGAAGGTAGTCGCATCATTTTTAAAATTGCCTATAACCAAATAATTTTCACCACCAATTGCAGTATAATTACCAACTACTAATGTCCAGTTTAAAGTATCAAAAACATTTCCAACGGCATTATTAACTTGCGGATTAAAAGGCAATGGTGCATAACTACCAACATTTTGTATTGCGGTATTCGAGAAATAAATACCTATTACATCAGTTGTATATTTACAATTATCCCCCAGGTTGACGTACATTTCTAAATGATAGCATGAATCTGTTAAAAGTGGAGATGTTAATTGAACCTCAATGTATTCCCGAATATTGGTGCCTATGGTTTGTGAGAGATAAATGCCGCTATACGCCACACCGCTATGAGCTTGTTGAAATCCCAGCGCATTATTTGGTACACTGACATAAGCAAAAGTTGCACAAGAATTATAATAATCAGCAGAGCCGGATAAATTCAACGGGTCAAACCAGGGCGAACACAAATTTAACTGGCTGTAGTTTGTAGGGCATGAAGTATATTGCTCAAAATCAGAATTAGGAATAAGGTTCTGTGCTTCACAAATTTTACAACCCAACAAGAAAAAGATTAAGTAAATTTGTTTGTTCATCGTATTAGTATTTAAATTAACAACACTGTTCATTCGAAGCGTTAAAATGGCTGAGAACGAAGAAGGGAGGGCATCCGCCTGAGGCGGATGAGCAAGCCTGTGCATAACGAAGTAAAAAAAAGAAGGGTTTAGAACCACAACTGGTCGTTTACCTGCACTGTTTATTAGTCCCGACATGTCGGGATGTTTACCTATCAAAGCCCTTCTTTTTTTTATTTCTTTTAATCTGGATGTTATCGGAATACCCATACCACGCACACGATTAAGTTTTTATTCTTTCACAAACTTTCTCACTTCATTTCCTGCCTTTATAAAATAAATCCCTGCTGAAAGGAACGAAACATCCAACTCAACTTTTCCTTCGGTAGTTTTCTGCAAAACAATTTCGCCAAGTAAATTAGTGACAGCGATATTTTCTTCATGATTTAGTGATAAACTCAAAACTGCATTTGTTGGATTAGGATAAATTAAAATTGAGGATTGAGAATTAGAAATTTGATTAAT
>DATEMK010000273.1:0-2766 GCA_035275625.1 Bacteroidia bacterium | reverse complement strand
TTATATACCCCTTCTTCAATGGCTTGAAAATTATTTAAGCTCCGAACGGATAGTTAAAGACCTTGAGGAAGCTTCCGGCAGGATATCGGGCCTGGTTACTGCTATTAAAAGTCATGTGCACATGGACAGAACGAATGAGATGCAGCCCACCCATATTCATGACGATATTGAAAACACGCTTACGCTGCTGGGATATAAACTTCGCGAAAAAAATATTATGGTGAAAAAAAATTTCAGCGAAACACATCCTGAAGTCTGTGCATATATTGGGGAGCTTAACCAGGTCTGGACGAACTTAATTGATAATGCCATATATGCCATGCCGCAAAACGGAGAGCTAACTATCCAGACATCTTATGATAATAAATTTGCAGAGGTGCGTATTATTGATAACGGTTCCGGAATTCCTGCTGAAATCAAGTCCCGGATTTTTGATCCTTTTTTTACTACAAAAAAAGTAGGAGATGGGACAGGCATTGGTTTAGATCTTGTGAACCGGATAATCAAGCATCATAACGGGGAAATAAAAGTAAATTCAGTGCCGGGAAAAACAGAGTTTATAATTTGCATTCCGCTTACACCGGCCAAATCATCAGCTTAATTTATTGTGAATTAATACAGATAAAAATGAAATTGCCTTATATCATAATTGTTGATGATGATGAACAGGTGCTGAGAGCTATCCAGCGCGACATCAGGAATGAATACCGTGAAGAATACCGTGTGGCAGCCACCGAATCAGCAAACGAAGCGCTTGAGTTGATTAAAGAATTAAAATTGAAGAGTGATACGGTTGCCTTATTTATTTCCGATCAGCGGATGCCTGAAATGGAAGGTGTTGCTTTTCTTGAAAAAGCAAAAGAAATTTTTACGAATGCAAAATTGGTTTTGCTCACGGCTTATTCCGATATTGAAGCAGCTATAAGGGCTATTAATAATGTGAAGCTGGATTATTATTTATTAAAACCCTGGAGTCCTCCCGAAGAAAAACTCTTTCCTATTATTAATGACTTGCTTGACGAATGGCATGCCATTTATAAGCCTGACCATGAAGGAATCCGCATTATCGGTTTCCAATGGTCTCCCAAATCGCACGATCTGAAAGAATTTCTTTCGGGCAATTTAGTTCCGTTTCACTGGATGGATATTGAAAATAATGAAGAGGCAGAGCATTACATAGCAAGCGCCCATGTGTCTAAATCTGAACTGCCATTAGTTGTTTTCAAAGATGGCTCATTCATAACGGACCCGTCTTTACCTGAGATAGCAAACCGGGTGGGTCTTAAGCAAAAGGCATCTGAAAAAATGTATGATGTGGTTATCATCGGTGCGGGTCCTTCGGGGCTGGCTGCATCGGTGTATGGTTCTACCGAAGGACTTAAAACACTGCTGATTGAAAAGCACAACCCGGGAGGGCAGGCAAGCAGCAGTGCGCTTATAGAAAACTACCTGGGCTTTCCGTCCGGACTTTCTGGCGCTGAACTAACGCACAGGGCGATAACGCAAACCATCCGTTTCGGAACGGAAATTCTTACCCCTCAGGAGGTAAAAAATATCCGGCTCCAGGACAATTATAAAATCATCGAATTAAATGACGGCACAGAACTGCATAGTAAAACCATAGTAATAGCAACGGGCATTGCTTACCGGAAGCTGGAAATTGACGGGCTGGAAAATTTCACCGGTGCAGGAGTTTACTATGGCGCAGCCGCAGTTGAATCACGCGCCTGCCGGAATGAAATTATATACATCATTGGAGGAGGAAATGCAGCCTGCCAGGCAGCCATCTACATGAGCAAATTTGCGAAAGAAGTGAATATGCTGCTGAGGCGTGATGCGCTGAAACAAACCGCTGCCAATTATCTCGTGGAACTGATAAGTAAAACACCGAACATACATATAATGCCTAATACTGAAGTGACAGCCGTATCGGGTGGCAGAATTTTAGAAAAAATTCATTTGAAAAACAACAAAACCGATGAAGTAAAAACAGTTCCTGCAAAAGCTCTTTTTATTTACATAGGATCCGTTCCGTGTACCGGGTGGCTGGATGATGTGGTGCTGAAAGATGAAAAAGGATTTATTATTACAGGCAGGGAACTTGTAAAAGAGAAATCATTTCATACCCGCTGGAAAACAGAGAGAGAACCTTTTCTGTCTGAAGCCAGCGTGCCCGGAATTTTTGCTTCAGGTGATGTACGCTTTGGCGCCCTTGCCGGTATTTCTTCCGCAGTGGGGGAAGGCGCAATGGCCATACGGTTTGTAAGGAAATATCTCCAGGAAATGTAGCAGGAAGTTTATGGTTTATGCCGTCCCGGTAGCTATCGGGGTCGGGAAAGTTTGAAGTTTAAAGTTTTCGCTAAATTTGTTTCAGTTTTAAAAACGATATAAACCATGGATCGCTATCTCGTAATTTCAGCACACACAGCAGAAGATTGCCGGCAGGCTGTAAAATATTTTGCAGAATTTTATGCAGGTTATATTACCCACTATGAATGGGGTTGTTATGACAATGACCATCATGCGTATGCAATCATTGAAGCGGACAGCCATGAACAGGCCAAGATGACGGTTCCTCCGCTGCTGCGGGATAAAACAAAAGTTATCAAGCTTACTTATTTCTATCCGAAAAAAGCAGGGGAAGATACGGTGCATGAAAAAAGTTAAATTTCTGATGCAACTTTTGCGGCAATAATTTTTTCGTTTTCTTCGTTAAAATTTTTTAATCTTGCCGGTTTATATTTCAGGTTGTGCAAAAAGGATTTT
>DATEMK010000272.1:0-2525 GCA_035275625.1 Bacteroidia bacterium | reverse complement strand
GTTACCGTTTGTTCGTGAGTTCCCCTTTAGGGGTCAGGGGTGTGCGAAGGCATGCATACAAACACACAGAAAAATTCAAACTGAGACACTACCCTTTTTTTAGAATTATTCGCACCTGTGAATTATGTAACATTTTCTATTTAAAGTGTAACGGTTTTTCCATTTTATCACGCCACTTTTGCACGGATAAAAACCCTTTTTCTTATTTAATACAAAAACATGCTTAAAAACAGGAAAATACTTTTAGTTGATGATGATGAAGATGACCAGGAGCTTTTTACGGAGGTGCTAAGAGCAATCGAGCCGTCTCTTCAATTTGCCATGGCCGGCAATGGTGCAGAAGCTTTACAAAAACTTTCAGTGGAAACACCTCTTCCTTCTTTCATTTTAATGGATATCAACATGCCAAAAATGAACGGACTTGAATGTCTTTCTATTTTAAAGAATGATGAGAAATATAAAGACATCCCTGTTGTAATGCTCACTACCTCTACTGATCCTCCTTCTGCGAGGCAGGCTTTAAAATTGGGTGCAACACGTTTTCTCACCAAAGCTGCGAGCTTGTTTGATATCAGATCCCAGTTACGGGAAGTATTGACAAAGGATTTTATAATACACTTTTAAAAAACATTGCAGTTTTATAAGCTTAACAAGAGATCTTAAAATTCTCAATACAATCTGAAATCTGCAAAAGCATAAGCAAAAATGTTCAAATGTATATTAGGGCATACATGGGTGTTTAAAGACGAAAATTTCATCATAAATCCCGGCAACCGGGTATATGAATGTACAAGCTCAAAGTTTTGTAAAAGGTGTCGTAAGCGCAGGAAAGTACGACAGTTCACAGTTGACTTTGGAAATTATTAGAATTTAAATAAATCCTTTCTGCTGTTTTTCAACGGGCAAATAAAATTTAAATAATCAGGGCATAAAAAAACCGCCCGCAGAAATGCGGGAGCGGTAAAATTAACACACTACATTTTTTTAATAGGTTTTCTTTGTAGCAATACTGAGCTCAGTTTGCTCTGAACTGAGTGCAGGAAGTGAATGCTCCATTATATATAGTGACTTACCATTTTTAAAAAAGTATGGTTAACTTTCTTAAAATGATACTCTTCTCAAAGTTCGTTAATCTTCCAACCGTTTGGCGGATTAACGAACTTTTATACTTTTGAAGTTCGTTAATACAAATGTTATGCGCAATTTTAACGCTTCGAACAGACGGTGCTGCTAATCATTAAATTCAAAACTAAATGAAACGAACGACTACATTCTTGACATACATTCTCTTATTAACAGGCTTTAATGCAAATTCTCAAACTTTGAACAATACAACTTGGACTGTATATGATGGAAACAGCATTTTCTTTTATTATTTTCATTTTTCGACTGATACGCTATCTTATAGCTCTAACAATTTTTCGTATACCCCTCAATCGCACTTTTATGAAAATGGTGATACTATTACCATAATTGATTTATCGGGACCGTGTCCCCCATTTTGGACTGGTATGTATAGTTTTTTAATTCAAAATGACACTTTGAAATTTACTCTTATAAGTGACTCTTGTCTTACACGAGCAATCACACTAACTGACTATTATTGGGTTGCACTTCTTACTGGAATTGAAGCGATAAATCCACTAAAGCAAATTCAGATATTCCCAAATCCTTTTTCTGAAAGATTAAATATTTGGAACAATAATAATGAACCTAATGAAATCATCATTTATGATATTGCTTCTAAAAGAATATTGGAACAGAAATTTATAAATTTTGTCTCTTTAAATACAGAACAACTTGTAAAGGGGTTGTATCTTTATGAAGTGCGGGACAAAAATGGTTTGTGCAGGAAAGGGAAAGTTGTGAAAGATTGAAACGGCACATCTTCGTGGACACAGAAAAACTGCGCATAACACTAAGATTAAAAGAAATAAAAAAAAGAAGGGCTTTGAGAGGTAAACAAACAGGTGAGCTTCTAATTCACCCCGTTGGACATTCGTCCTACGGGGTAAACAGTGCAAGTAAACTAACAGTAGTGCTTCTAAACCCTTCTTTTTTTTACTTCTTTAATCCCTTCTTCGTTATCTGCCATTCTTTCGCTCCGAATAAACTGCACTGCTAACATCCAATTGACAATAAGAAACTCACTTTGACAAACTACATAATTATAAAAATGGAAAACGAAAACAAACCACTTGATGAAGGAAGTATAAATACGCCTGAAAGTAACCCTAAGATTTATTCCAAAATGGCTATCAGAGGTTTCTCTATTTTCTTTACCTCAATTTTTGGTGGCGTTCTTTTAATGCAAAACTTAAAAGATATTGGAAAGCGAAAGGAAGCAAATATGATTTTGTTATTCTCAATATTATTTACAGCAGTATCAATTTACATTGTGAATATTCCAGAAAAGCCGAAATCTTCTTTGACAATGCTCTGCAATTTGATAGGTGGATATATTCTATCCGATTACTTTTATAAAAAGTATTTTCCGACAGATGACAACTATGAGAAAAAGAAAA
>DATEMK010000271.1:0-31721 GCA_035275625.1 Bacteroidia bacterium | reverse complement strand
TTGCCGGTTACGTTTTGCGAACTGCTGACCGCCTGCTGCCAATTGCTGCTTTCAATTATAACTGTCCACAGAAATTTTATAATCCCAGTCCGTGCCCCGCTTCCATACTTTCACCTGGTCAGATGAATGTGTTTCCAGAGTTCCGTTTTTATCAGCGGTGAAAGTAATCGTTCCAACCTGGTAAAGAATTTTCCCGCTGCCATTTACATCCGATACTTCTGCTTTAAAATCTTTTGAATTTTTTAACGTTGCCAGGTATTCATAGATCGCTTTTCTGCCTTCAATTTTCTTGCCTCCGGGTATAATTACAGTTGCATCATCAGCATAGAATTCCGAAACTTTTACCATGTCGCCTGATCGAAATGCTTCTGCCATTTGCTGATTCAGCCCCTGTATTTTTTGTTTTGTTTCTTCCGTTGCGTCTCCTTTGATAGTAGCTTGTGCATTCAGGTTAAACGGTGTTACTAATGCTGCCAGCAGGAATAATAACGCTCCTGCAAATAACGATTTGAATTTTTTTGATGTGTTCATTTTTTTAAATTTTTTATTGGTTAATAATAATTAATGCAAAATTGTGTTCAATAGTTTTTACTTATCGTTAACGATGCGTTAAACTTTGTTAAGCGAAAGTTAATCTTAGCGTTAAAATGTTAATGATAATATTATGACGCCCCCACGTTTTGATATGTTACAAAAAAATGAATCACATCAAAATGTAGTGGAAGAAAAATGGAGGGTTTAAGGTTTGTCGTTTCGGGTTGAAAACGCAGAGCAGTTGTATCCGCCTAAGGCGGATGGTATACGCAGAAGAACACTTTCCTTAAAAATCGTTAAATTCGCATAATAATTTTAAAGGAAAGAAATTTTATTTTCAAAATGATAAAAAAGATTTTTCTGATTTCAGTTTGTTTTTTGATTTCAGTTACGGATAGTTCGATTGCACAATTTTACCAGGGCTCACAGCAATCATTCGGTAAAAACCGGGTTCAATACAATGATTTTCTCTGGACATTTTACCGTTTCAAAAATTTTGACACCTATTTTTATTTAGGCGGCCAGGAGCTTGCTGCCTTTGCAGGAAAAACCGGGGATAAAGATATTGAAGACATTGAAAAATTATTTGATTATAAAACTTCGGGGCGCATCCAGTTTATCATTTTCAACAAGCTCTCAGATATGAAGCAAACCAACATCGGCCTTGAAGGTGATGAGCAGGAAGGAAATATCGGTGGGATGACAAAAATTTTCGGCAATAAAGTGCTGATTTATTTTGACGGCAATCACGAACATTTCCGGCAGGAGCTCAGAGCTGGAGTTGCAAAAGTTTTAATCGAACAGCTCATGTACGGAGGCAATGTAAAAGACCGGGTGCAGAGCGCTGTTTTGCTGAATCTTCCTTCCTGGTACGTGGATGGCCTGGTATCGTATGTTTCTACTGGCTGGACAGTTGAAGATGACAACCGGATGCGTGACGGAATAGTTACTAATAAATACCGGAAGTTTAACCGCATGCTGGATAACCAGGAAATTTTTGCAGGTAAATCTATGTGGCATTATACGGTTGAAACTTTCGGACCGGGTTCGGTTTCCAACTTGCTTTACATGACACGTATTAACAGGAACATTGAGAGTGGTTATGTATATGTAATCGGAAGCTCATTGAGTGAGCTTTCATCAAACTGGCTTGCTTATTATCAGAAGCTTTACCTGAACGCTGACAAAAGCCGTTCACTGCCAAAAGGCGATCCTGTGATTGCTAAACCAAGAAACAACAGAATTTATTCACAGGTAAAAATCAGTCCTGACGGTTCGACTTTGGCTTATGTTACAAATGATATTGGCAAATATCGTATTTGGCTGTACGATTTGAATACAAAGAAGAAAAAACGCCTGATGAAAGGCGGATATAAATCTGTTGAACAGAAAAATGATTTATCCTTTCCGTTGCTTGCCTGGCACCCTTCCGGAAGAATTCTTGCCATCATGAAAGAAAAAAAAGGGAAGGTGTACCTTGATTATTATAATGTAAATGAAAAGAAGAAAGAAGAAAATAAATTTTTTTATTTTGAAAAGGTGCTCGATTTTTCTTATTCTGATGATGGACAAAATCTTGTTTTATCCGGTGTTCAAAAAGGCCAATCAGATATTTATGTTTTCAACGTCCGCACAAGAACATATCAGCAGGTAACTAAAGATATTTATGATGACCTGAACCCGAGGTTCGTGATGGGATCAAAATTTATTATTTTCAGCTCCAACCGCATGAATGATTCTTTGGGAACTGATAATAAAAAAGGAATGCCTGTGCTTTCACCTGGTCTTGATATTTTTCTTTATGATAACACCTCAAATTCACAAGTCTTAAAACGCGTGACAAATACCCCGCTTGCCAATGAGATTGAGCCCATAGCCATTGATTCATCAAGGTTTTCATTTCTCAGTGACCAAAACGGGATTTATAACCGTTACAATGCAACGATTGACAGCATGATTAGTTTTATAGACACCACTGAACATTACCGCTATATTGTAAAGACTTTTCCGCAGACAGATTATGCCCGCAATATTGAAGAGCACGATTTGAATTATAGAAAAACAAAATATGCTGAAGTGATTTATTCAGAGGGAAAGTACAGAATGTTTGTGAACCCGAACCCAGCGTTTGAAAAAACTTCCACGCAATCCGTTCCTCCTTCTACTCCTTTATATGATCAGAAAAACAAATCTTTTGCAGAAAATAAAAAACCGCAGGCAGTCCAGGGCGATTCATTGCCGAAAACAAATTCAGGGGTCATTCATCTTGATGAGGAAAGCGAAAAACAGGATTCAAATAAAATTGACATCAATAATTATGTTTTTCAGAGTGAATTTCCAAGAAAGAAAAAAAAGATACAGGAAAAGGCAGAGGAGACAAACAAGCAGCCGGCTGATTCAACAATTACAATTGTTACGCCTGTAATAAAGAAAGATTCCGGAGAATATGTATTGCCCAAACAAAGGAATTATGATCCTGCATTTTCCTCCGATTATTTTATTCTTCAGTTAGACAACCAATTGCTGAATGCAACTTACCAGACATTCACAGGCGGTGCTGTTTATTTTGATCCGGGCCTCACCGGTCTGCTTAAAATCGGGATTAATGATCTCATGAATGATTATAAAATCACAGGAGGGTTCAGGTTAGCAGGTGATCTCAACAGCAATGAATATCTGCTGAGCTATGAAAACCTTAAAAGAAGAATAGATAAACAGATTTTATTTTTCAGGCAGGCAAGAGAATTTGCTTTGGGTTTTGCTTTCGCCAAAGTGCATACACATGAAGTAAAATATGTTTTAAAATACCCATTCAATGATCTGACTGCATTAAGGGGAACAATTGCCTACCGCAACGACCGCACGGTGGTAAAATCAACAGATATAAATGCTTTGCAGTTTCAAAATTTCTATGAAAACTGGGGAAGCGTAAAGCTGGAATACATTTTTGACAACACGATAAAGCGCGGATTGAATTTGCGAAACGGAATGCGCTACAAAATTTTTGCTGAAGCATTCAGGCAGGTAAACCGTAAAAAAACTTTTATGTCTGTATTCGGAGTTGACTTCAGGGCTTATGTTAAAGTGCATCGCCAGATCGTTTGGGCAAACCGGATTTCAGCGAGCACTTCTTTAGGCGATCTGAAACTCATTTATTATCTCGGTTCAGAAGATAACGCAATTGTTCCGGCTGATAATTTTGATTACAGCATCAATATTGATCCCTCTCAGAATTATGCATTTCAGACAATAGCGACCCCGATGCGCGGCTTTGTTCAGAACATTCGTAACGGAAACAGCTTTGCACTTGTCAACAGCGAACTTCGCATTCCTGTTTTTCAATATCTGTTCCGGAGACCCATTCGTTCTGATTTTATCCGTAATTTCCAGGTTGTTGGATTTGGAGATATTGGCACGGCCTGGACAGGGCTTGATCCCTATGCAAAAAATAATGCTTTGAACACACAGACCATTTCGGGCAACCCGATCACGGTGGTTCTTTATAAGCAGATTGAACCTATTGTTGCGGGCTATGGAGTTGGCGTACGCAGCCGGATATTCGGGTATTTTCTTAAAGGCGACTGGGGATGGGGTTACGAAGACGGTGAATGGAGAACCAAACCCATTTTTTATCTTAGCTTAGGACTAGATTTTTAAAACTCTTTCTACTTAATATATTTTCTAAATAATATTTACCTTTTCATTCCTTTCACACTATTATTAATTTAATCAGATATTTGCCAACTGACGTATTCGTAAATTCGTCCCTCCTCAGGAGGGATCGTTGATGCTATGGACTTAAAAGAAAAAATAAAAAAACTTTCCTCTCGTTATCATAAAGAAATTATTGGGATAAGGAGACATCTTCATCAGCATCCTGAACTTTCTTTCAACGAATTTCAAACATGCAATTACGTTGAAGAGCAATTACGTTCAATCGGAATAACAAACAAAAAACGAATTGCAAAAACCGGCATCGTTGCTTTAATAGAAGGAAAAAATCCTTCAAAGAAAGTAATTGCACTGCGTGGCGACATGGATGCTTTGCCGATACAGGAAACAAATGATGTTTCCTACAAATCCCAAAATCCTGGTGTTATGCATGCATGTGGTCATGATGTGCATACGTCTTCACTGCTTGGCGCTGCAAAAATTTTACATGAATTAAAAAATGAATTTGAAGGAACCATAAAATTAATTTTTCAGCCGGGCGAAGAAAAACTGCCGGGCGGTGCATCCATGATGATTAAAGAAGGCGTCCTGGAAAATCCGAAACCTTCGGGCATCTTTGGCCAGCATGTAATGCCATTGATTGAAACCGGAAAAGTTGGTTTTCGAAAAGGTGTTTACATGGCAAGTACTGATGAAATCTATGTGACTGTTTATGGAAAAGGCGGACACGGTGCGATGCCTCATTGCAATATTGATCCCGTGCTGATCACTTCTCACATGATTATCGCATTGCAGCAAGTGGTGAGCAGGAATGCAAACCCTACCGTACCCAGCGTTTTATCCTTTGGAAAAGTGATTGCAAACGGAGCGACCAATGTTATTCCTGATACTGTTTATCTCGAAGGAACATTTCGGACACTTGATGAAAAGTGGCGTGCCGAAGCTCATAAAAAAATAAAACAGATTGCAGAAAGTCTTTGCACAGGTATGGGAGGACGCTGTGAATTTAATATTGAACGCGGTTATCCCGCACTGATCAACGAAGAAAAAATTACTGCATCAGCACGGACAGGAGCAGAAGATTTTTTAGGAAAAGAGAATGTTCTTGATCTCGATATCTGGATGGCAGCAGAAGACTTTGCCTTTTATTCGCAGCAAACCAATGCCTGTTTTTACCGGCTGGGCACACGAAATGAATCACAGGGAATCACTTCTTCCGTTCACACTTCTACTTTTGATATTGATGAACGCGCTTTGGAAACGGGAATGGGATTGATGGCATTTTTAGCATGGAGAGAGCTTTCAAAATAATTACATTTTCTCTGTAAAAATTTTATTTATTTCACTGGCACAGGGAGAACCATACAGATTTTTTCATTTAAGTGAAAACTCTTTGAAAAAATCATGTAGGTTTGCAATCCAATTTTTTGACTTCGTAGCTCAGTTGGTAGAGCAGCTGACTCTTAATCAGCGGGTCGAGAGTTCGAGTCTCTCCGAGGTCACAAAATTTTCTGAACGGGAGCTAAGTTAGAGCATCCCGATTTTTATCGGGAGGGTTGGGAGTTCGAGTCTCTTCGGGGTCACTGGTAATTCCGAACACATTCCTGGTGATTGTTTTTTCGCAGATTTATTTTTTTACCAGGTGAGATTTGATTTCCTGCATCACTTCCATTTGCGCTTTTTGCACTTCAAAAAGATTTTTCATTTGTTCCACTATAAGTAAATCAATTTTATGATGAAGATTCCGGATTTCAATTTCAGCTTTCAGGTTAATCACATAATCATTTTCAGAACGTTTCCTGTCTCTATCTTCCTTCCTGTTCTGGCTCATCATAATGATGGGGGCCTGGAGCGCTGCAATGCACGATAAAATAAGGTTCAATAAAATAAACGGATAAGGATCAAATGGTTTTTCCTTTAGTAAATATACATTGGCGCTTATCCAAAAAATCATTATCACAAAAAATAAAATAATAAATTTCCAGCTTCCGCCAAACTCAGCCACCTTATCAGCAAGCTGGTCTCCGGCAGAGACCTTTTCTTCTGTCGCATAAATTTTGCTCGCAACAAGTTCCTCTTCTTTAACAGAATCGAGAACTATCCGGTGAAGCTTTTTAATATGCTCGTTTTCGTTCTGAAGCAATTGTTCAAATTTATTTTTTTCCATTTATTGAATTGATTTAATAAAAGTGGTAGCTTGTATTATAAATATCAGATTCAAAATTATTTTTATAAAATTAACCTGTGATGAATAAGCAGGAAGTTTCATCCCGGCATACCCTGCAAAAGAAACAAAAAGCAGCAATGATATGATTGAACCTCCATCCGGATTATTAACTTTCTCCCTCAACCGTGCTTTCGTTTGAATTTCGTTCAGGCAATTTATTTACCTTAGTGGCATGCCGCACATACCTTTAGAAGAACATCTGCCGGGCATTACAGGCTTGCTCGAATACAGCCGCGAAACAGGAAACGTGCTGCGCGGCCTCACACAGTTATTATTGCGCGGACCGTCCACTTTGAGTGAAGCCGAAAGAGAACTGATTGCTGCAATTGTTTCACACAAAAACAATTGCAACTACTGCGCAACTTCTCACACCGCTGCTGCCGATGCTTTTCTTGGCGAGCATGAAACATCAGAAAAAGTAAAACAGGATATTCAATCGGCACCGGTGAGCCAAAAGATGAAAGCATTGCTCACGGTTGCTTCACAAGTGCAGGAAAGCGGGAAAAGTGTTAAGCTGTCAACCATCGAAAAAGCTAAACAGGAAGGCGCAACCGAACTTGAAATTCACGATACTGTTTTAATTGCTGCTTTGTTCTGCTTGTACAACCGCTATGTAGATGGATTGGCAACGGTTGCTCCCATTGACTCCGGATATTACAATCAGATGGCAGAGCGTTTAAAAAACAGCGGCTATAACCGGCCGCCACAGGGATACGATCATTTGAGAAAATAATAACCTCATTTCTTAAAAAAATAGTTTGTGGAAAATATTTTGGTTGCAACAAAAGATAAACAAAACACAGGTTACCTGTATTTCTTATTTGCAGTTTGTTTTGCAGGAGGGATGTTTGGCGGAATTTCTTCCACGCTCATGTCATCTTATTTGCCGGTTGCAGTAAAAGATTTAATTGGCGGCACCACGCAGGAAAGAACGGAACATATAAGTGCTGTAATCAATTCAGTATTTTTATTCGGGATGATGTTTGGCGGAATTGTGCTCGGATTTTTTGGCGACCGCTTCGGAAGAAAAGCCGCTGTTCAACTATCAGTACTTTTCATCGGCTTATTTACATTGCTCACTGCATTTGTGCCGGACCGGATGTTAGTAGTAGTATGCAGGTTCTTTTCGGGATTCGGAACCGGAGGCGTATTGGTAACCACAACTATTCTTTTGGCTGAAGAATGGACAGAGAAGAACAGGAAGGTAGCGCTCGGTATTTTATCCATTGCTTTCCCTGTCGGGATATTTTCTGCAGGAATTATCACGTACACTATTTCCAATTGGCGGACAGGATTTTTAATCGGAATCATTCCATTGCTTATCGTAGTCATTGCACAGTTCACCATCAGCGAATCGGAAAAATGGAAACAAAACCGCAACGCACAAAGAAGCGCTGAAGAAAAAAGAAATTCTATATTTCATTCGTCAACCTCCTATGATTTACTGATAGGCTGTTTAATTTACGGAACTATGCTCATCGGCCTGTGGGCAGTGCTTGCCTGGCTGCCTACCTGGGTTCAATCCATCATCCAAAATTCTGACGGACAAAAAGAAAGAGGTGTCAGTATGATGCTGTTTGCCTTTGGCGGATTAACAGGCGGATTTATTTCGGGATGGGTAAGCAAATTACTCGGCATAAAAAAAACAATGTACGTCTGTTTTGCCGCAACGTTTATTTTAAGCTTCATTTTATTTAAGCTCAACACTTCACTTACAATTTTCAGTTATTTCGAAATGGGATTTATTGCATTGTTCTTTGGAATCAGCCAGGGCGCATTAAATTTTTATATCCCTGAATTATTTCCAACTGCTGTCCGATCATCGGCAACGGGATTTTGTTTTAATATAGGAAGAACGTTTACTGCATCCGTTGTATTTTTTGTCGGATGGCTCGTACATGTTTTAGGCGGGTATGGAAATGCGTTATTTATTTTCTCCTTCATATTTTTAATCGGGTTTACAGTAACATTGTTTGCAAGAGAAAAAGATTTGATACAAGCATAAAATAAAAACCATGGCATATATTAACGTACCTGATGAATTACCCGGCATTCGGGGGCTGATGGCTTTTCGTCCCGAAACAGCAAAATATATTAATGAACTTGCTGAAATATTATTGCGCAGCGACAACAATACGCTTACGCGAGGCGAACGGGAATTAATTGCCACGTATGTTTCTTATCTGAACGATTGTTTCTTTTGCCAGAATGCACACGGTGCAATAGCGCAGCATTATTTACAATGTGATATGAAATTTATTGACGACACCAAAGCGCATTTTGAAACGATGCCGCTGAGCGATAAATTAAAATCACTGCTCACCATTGCCGGAAGTGTAAACAGAGGCGGAACACTTGTTACACCCGAGCAGGTCGAAAAAGCAAAAAAATGCGGAGCCACGAATAAGGAAATACACGATACGGTTTTAATTGCTGCTTTTTTCTGTTTATGCAACCGGTATGTTGACGGCTTAGGAACAACGGCAAATCCCGACAGGCAGTATTATATCAACCGCGGTAAAATGCGTGCCGAAGAAGGATACAGGGGGTTTGATTTGTATAAATAATTTTTTTTGTATTCGCCTGCCTCCGTTTTTCACAAGACGAGAAGATATTTTTTCTATCTTTGAAAAAGCATAATTATCATGAAAAAACTATTTATACTCACCTTGCTTTCGTTCACAATGTCGTTTGCGAAAGCAGATTCCTGGACACAGAAAGCTACCTTTCCCGGATCCAATAGGATCGGTTGTTTTTCATTCAGTATGGGAACTAAAGGATACTTTGGATGCGGATATGATAATAATTGGACTACCACACGCATATTTTGGGAATATGATCAGCTTTCCAATAGCTGGACGCAGAAAGCAGATTTTCCGGATTCAGCACGGGTGTACGCTACCGGTTTCTCCATTGCAGGCAATGGATATGCAGGATTAGGTGTGAGCCCTGTCCTTGGATGGATGCAGGATTTCTGGAAGTATGATCCGGCCATAAATGCCTGGTCGCCCGTAGACAGCTTTCCGGCAGGAGGACGTGCAGAAGCCTGCTCCTTTGTAATTAATAACAAAGCCTATGTGGGAACGGGATCAGGAAATATTGCTCCTTATATATTTAATGATCTGTGGGAATACGATCCGTCAACAAATGCATGGACCGCTAAAGCGTCTTTTCCCGGCCAGGCAAGAATTAAAGCAATGGGTGTTTCAACCGGAAGCTATGGGTATATAGTTACCGGGTTTGCATCCACTACTTATTTTTCCGATGTGTGGCAATATAATCCTGTAACAAATGCATGGATACAGAAGGCGAATTTTACTGGCGATCCCCGTGGCGGAGCAGCAGGCTTTTCTTTGTTAGGTGAACTATATGTTGGAACAGGAAACAACAAGCCTTCAGTGGGTTCGCTGTATCCATCAAAAGACTGGTGGCGATATAACCAGGTTATCAATCAATGGACTCAAAAGAACAGTTTTTTTGGAGCCCCCCGCTATGAAACAGGATTCTTCGCAATAAATAACAAAGGCTATGTCGGAATAGGCGTGAATGCAAATGTTCAATACAGCGATTTTTGGGAATACACTCCGGACGCTCCTTCGGGAATTAATGTGTTTGATCCCGATAGCTATCGGGACGGTCTGGAGTTTGAAGTTTATCCGAATCCGGCTAAAGAGTCACTATTTATTAGTTATTCGTTAACAGAAAAAGAAAATTTAGAAATGATAATAAGAGATATTCATGGCAAAAAAGTATGTTTGACACAATCGCCCATCTACAATACCCAATCTAAGGTTTTTAAAGTCTCCCTTAAGGAATTAGGGTGTGGGATTTATTTAGTTGAACTAACAAATGGAAAAGAAAGGGCGATGAAAAAGTTTGTACGGGAATAACCTGTCGCTCTAAAAAAAAGAGGCTGCGTGAAATTCATGCAGCCTCTTTTTGTTTTTAGACTTTCGGTTTATTGAATCATGATGCCTTGTCTTTTCACTCCGCTTGTCTTCATGATTGAAATAATATAAGCGCCTTTGGCAAAATGAGCCAGGTCAATCTCGATAGCTGTAATTCCCATTGAGATTTGCATTTGCTCTTTAAAAATTAATTTACCGGTAAGATCAGTGATATTAATTTCAGCTTTCTCATCTATACTATTATTCATTTCAACGGTAACCTTATCATGAGCCGGATTCGGATAAACCGATAAGTGGTCCTCCTGGGTAAAGCGGGAGAGTTCTCTGCAAACCGATGACGTATTCAGCGTGCGATAACCGCTTGCCCCGCATGAATTAGTTGCTCTCACTTTAACAATCCCTGCACCGATTCCCCAGGTTACATCAATATTGGTGCTGTTTTGCCCTGCATCAATAGTTCCGTTAGTCACAATCCATTGATACACCGGCAGCGGAGATGCAGGAGTAATGCTGAAGTTTACAAATCCTCCATCACACCATGCTGACGGGAATGCCGAAATAGCTCCGGGCAGGCTGGGAGCGCCATTTATAGTAATGGTTCTTGGTGTGCTTGTTCCGGGTGTACAGGCAGTTGTATTTGCCACAACTGTTACCTGGCCGCTTGCAAATGGTGAAGGCGGCACGGTAAACTGAATGGAAGTAGATCCTTGTCCTAAGAAATTGGTTGAACCAGCGGGAATAGTCCAGGTATAGCTTGTAGCTAATGTAACGCTATTGATAGAGTACTGAACAGTAGAATTACATACGCCTGAGGTGGGCCCTGTTATAGAACCTGGCTGACCCGGCAGATTGGTGCCAACTGTTTTGCACCTTCCCGCACTTGATGCGCATGAACTTAATGCATAAACACAAACAGGTGGCGCTCCAGTATAAGAAGCAGGGAAATTTACTGTTATGGCTGTTGTATTAGCGCCTGAAGTAATAGTAGCTCCTGCAGGTACTATCCAGTTATAACCTGTTGCTCCGGCAACAGCAGGAATTGAGAAAGCGACTCCTGTTGCTCCGGGGCAAACTTTCGAGGGTCCTGTCATAGAACCGGGAATAGCCGGAGTGTTAGATATTGTCATGCACCTTGGTGCGCTGGTTGATGATCCACCGCAGGCTAATGCTGCTGTTACACATAATTGTCCGGAAGTGAATGCCGGGGGAAATGTTACTGACACATTGGGACTGCCTTGCCCGCTGGTTACCGGGCTTGATGAACCGGATAATGTCCATGTATAAAGAGATGCCCCATTAGAAAGACCGCAACTGTAATTTTTCACATCATTCTGGCAGGCTACAACCGATCCGCTGATATTTCCCGGAACACTAACAATTCCTCTTACCCAGCTGCATTTGTTATTCGTGCTGCCGCAGCCGTTAACTGCCTGCACGCAAATGTTATATCCTGAAGAACCAGCTAATGCCCCAAACTCTACATAGACCGATGGTATGGTTGTTAAAAACGGACCGGTCACGAAAGGTCCTCCTGCAGTTGTGCTGTATTTTACAACGGATGAATAAGAGCCGGTATTCCATGAATAAGTTATATTCTGACCACTTACGATATTGGTAGAGATTAATACTATGCTTCCGATGCAGGCTTCCCCGGGACCATTAACAGTGCCGATTGAATTTGCGGGAAGTGTCGAGCTGACAGCAACTGTAGCTGTCCCGGAACCTGTGCCGGGACAATTAACGTCAGAAAGAACAGTTACGGTATAATTATGTACGCCTGTTGATACAGGAGTTATATTAATATTCACCGGGCTTGTTGCAGCTGTTCCGGAAACTGTTTGAGAACCATCTGAAACAGTATAATTCCATGGACCTGTTCCTGTAAACACTAAATGTATAGTAGCAGGCTGACCAAGACATATTGATGAATTATTACTGATTACAGCTGTAGGATTTGCAATTACAGTTACTGTAAAGCTGCAGGTTGCTGTATTGCCGTTGCCATCATCTGCTGTGTAAGTTACAGTGGTAGTTCCCAACGCAAAAGTTGCCCCCGGATTAAAGTTACTGCTAAGTGAAGCCGTTCCGCAATTATCTGATGCTGTCGGGGCCGTCCAGCTTACTACAGGATTGCACGAAGAAATATTTCCCGGACAATTATTGATAGTTGGATTCGTAACATCATCTATAATTACATTTTGATTTTGTGTAACTGTATTTCCGTTTCCATCATCATAAGTCCAGTGAATTACAAAGCTTCCCTGTGTGTTGTAAGATGTCGGATCAATAGTACTTGCTGTTATTGTTCCTGCGCAATTATCCGTTGCAGTCGGAGCAGTTGCGGTGGCCGAACACTCCCCTGTTATATCAGGTAAAACAGCAATGACAGGTACGGGGTTTTGATTGTCTGTAACAACTACATTAAAAGTACAGGGTGCAGTTCCGCAACCGTTAGTAGCTGTTGCAGTAACTACAGTTGTACCTGCATTAAATGCGGAGCCGCTTCCGTCACCGCTTCCGCTTCCAGTTGTTGCACCCGTGAAGGCATAAGTAACAGCAGGGGTTGTTCCTGAAACAACGGTTGTATAAGTACCAACTGCGCTGCATAATCCGGGTGTTGTGTTAAGAGAAATGTTTCCGGGACAGGTGGTAAATGCAGGGGCTGAGCATCCTCCCACTAAGTTAATATTAAAGTCACGTATTTGTCCCTGGTTAAATCCAGCACTTAATACTTCGCATCCGGTTACCACTGATGCAATATCGCTGGGAACAATTGTTCCTGTATAGCCAATCCATACTCTTATCCTGTGAGAGCCTGCATTTACACCTGTCGAGGGAATTGTAAAGCTGGCACTTGTGGCTGATGCAGCCGACTGAGTAACATCCATCACCATTTCATTGGTGCCGGAAACGTTATCAGTAAAATCTCCGTCATTATTAAGATCCATGAACACGATAAAACGTGCGCCAAAAGAAGAAGAAGGGCCACCATTGTTACCCTTAACTAAGGTTGTTGTGTATGTTCCGCCAATATCAATATTTCCGGTATAAGAATCCATTCCATAAGTACCATTTGCACAAGAGCCACCGGTGTAATTAAACGTAGAATTGGTTCCTGTATAGGTTGCTGAAAGGATAGCATCATCTCCACCCAGGCTGCAAGGACCTGCTCCGGGACTGGGCGTACAATAGTTAAGTAAGATCGTGCGGCTGCCAGATGGAGCAGTTACTGAAGGGGTTTGTGCTCCGCCTACATTTATGGAAGTACATTCTGCATCTACTACATCGCCTACAGTTGCGGTTGGTGTAGCAGCAATGTCATAAGTAACCCAGAAATAGTTAGTGCCTGCAGAAAGCGCCTGCGAACCTGAAACTGTGTTTGAGCCACTTGGATTTGAAACAGTGCTTCCGAATTGTGTAGTGGTGGCAAATGTTGAACTCGTTCCGGTATACCACACTTTTGCAGCAGTAATATCAACCACATTGGTGGAACCGTTTGTATTAAACGTAAGTGATGTTAAATTTAACGCAGGACTTGTTCCTGTTGAAGTTACTACCTGTACTCCTATAATTTGGTTATTGGCTGAGTTAGGGGTAACACTGGAAATTACTGCCTGTGTAGTAGTACCGGATATATAGGTCATCGGACTGTTAGCAGTTGTAAAACTGCCGCTTGCAGGAGAAGAAACCATGTAACAGTTTGTCCCTGTAAAATAAGTGTAGATCGCGTAGAAGTACGTAACGTTAGTAGATAACCCGGTAACATTAACTGAAGAACCTGTACCTGTATATACTACACGTGAAGTTCCTGAAGTTATGGGAGCTGATGGAAAATTACTATTTCCGGTATAAGAAGTCGTTTGTGAAGGGCCCGCAGGAGCGGAGACCGGGTTTACAACAACAATCACTGCATTTCCGTTGCCATTGCCTGACCAATTGATCGTGGCATCGGTAGTATTGATGGGTCCCATGCTGTTTCCGCTTGCCTGCACTGTCGGAGGAAGACAGCTTGAAATAGTAACGCGGTAATCTTCGGTTTCTCCGGCACCACCTGTTGTTGCAGCACCGGTCGCCTGTGCACAGGCATCAAGCGTTGCAATGCTTGAATTATAACGATATCTTACTCTCATAGCAGTAGTACCAATTGCTGCTGTAGAAGGAACTGTAAAGTTTAATGTGGATTGAACACTTCCGGCAACCGGTCCGAAAGATCCAACTCTTTCAAGTGCCAAGCCAGCATTGTAATCTCCTCCAAGTACAGGAGTTCCGACCGAATTATAACCACCAAAAGTTCCGCTCTGGTCGAAGTCAATCCAGGCAGTTCCGAAATTATTAGTGGTTTGTGTTCCCACGGTTACTTTTAAGGAATAAGCAGAGCTTGCAGATAAATCAGCGACTGGTGTGGAATACAGGTTATAAAAAGGAGAAACCGTGTTGGCAGTGGTAGTATTATTTATTGTCACTGAATTTCCTACAAGATTTACATTCACGATGCCCCTGGCTGCGGTTGCTGTTGCTGCATAGAGGCTGCTTGTACAATAACAGTTGAGAAAAGAATTTATGCTTTCAGCCAGTTCATTCGATTGAGTTGTATTACTTGTATTCGGGCATGTTACCTGGCATACATAGTATGCAGGATTGGAAGGAAGTGTAGTTGGCGTAGCATACGTGGAGTTTGTTGCTGTGCCTGACGAATTGCCATAACCGCTTCCGCTTGTTGCTGAATTTTGCCATTGATATGTATAAAATGTTCCGGGTGAAAGACTCGTCAGGCTTAATGTGGCACTGCTGCCCTGGCATACAGGATTGACTGACGAAACAACTGTTGCCACGGATGGGGGACCAAAACAAAATCCTCCGCTCAAAGGGGTACTGATATAACAGGTAGCTGCAGCGTTATATTCATATACTGCAATATAATAACTATGACCGCTGGTAAGCCCGGTGAGATTTACAGTTCTTGTGCCGCTGCCACTGCCACTCTCGGAAAAGATTAAGAACCCTCCTCCTACTGCTGCTCCACTTCCGTAATTAACATTGGCGGGACCGGGCACCGTTCCATTTGCCGGACCTGAAGGTGCAGAGCCATCTTTGATAATTGCAATTACACCACCGTCTCCGTTTCCCCTGTCAAAAGTTACGGTTGCTGTACTTGTAAGCGGAACAAGATTAGAGGAAGCAAATGCAGTTGCACCGGTTGTTGGCTGGGTGCAGCAGGATTGAGTAGGTGTAAAAGTAAATATTCTTTCACCTGTGCTGCTGGGAGCCGGGTTGCTGTATATAGCCCAAACTGCACCATCAATTGGCAAAGTAGCTGTTGTAGTTGCAGTGGTGGCTGGAATGCTCCAAGTGTTATTAGGCGCAGTAAAGGGGATGCTTAAATTTTTCAAATCAGCATTACTTGTGCCCCTGATTCCTGCCTGTCCGTAAGAAGTATTAGAGAGAAAAAGAGAATTCTGATTCATTACATGTATTTCAATTTTACTATTGCTTTCAAACAGCCAGATTTCGTAAGCAGGAACTGTAGCGTTGCTTGCATTAGTTTGTACAACATAACCTCTCCATTCTATTTTAAATATCTGGTTGGGGCTGACTCCTGAAAGCTGGTAACGGATATAAGAACCGGCAGCCGAAGGCGTTAAAGTTGTAGCCGTGCCGCCAGCATTGCTATGACCGGAGTACGCTGCGATAACCCCGTTAATAGTTCCTGAACCATTAAGATTGGCATTTTGCTCCCATATTTTTGTAACATTTGTTGCAGGAGTACCGCTTCCGAACCAAACAAAACCATTGGTGTGTACACCTAAGGTCGTATATGTGCCGCAGTTATAAATAAAATTAAACCCGATAGGAATACCGGAGCCCGCTGTATTAACAGCCCCTCCCTGGTAAAAGGAATTGGAACTTCCTGCACCGGTTCCGGTGCTAAGGGTAGTACCCGTTGCTAATGCCGCGTATCCTGCTGCATTTACGGACTGTGCATACGAGTAGGTTGTAACCGTTTGTGCCGATGCCTGACTGCAGATCAGCCACAGCGCAAATACACATATTAAATTTTTAATTTTCACCAGGCTGCCTGATGTTCCTGCAGAGTAAATTTGTTTTTTCATTTTTATTTATTTGTTATTGGGGATTTGATATTTTATTTTATACAGATCTTTTTTCAGTGAGATCATGACGAGTATGTACCATTTTTTTTAGTCCTTATATATCTTTTGATAATATAAGCATGCCTCTGGCTTATTCCGGAATTACAATTGTGTTCAACGTTGTTTGGGGCTGAACGGGGTATTAAAACTCTTGTTGTTTGTACTGATTTATGAAAAGTGTTCGACAGAACTCTTGCCGAATATACAAATTACGTTCATTTTTTGGTACCAAACAAGTGTTTTTTGATTTTAATGGAAGAATGCAAGGGAAAGGGGTAAACATCAACGAATACCTGTCTGCCGGCAGGCAGGCAGGGGAAATAGGGTTTCCTGTAAGTAAATAACCCATCTGCGAGAGGGGGTGGTTTTTTTGTTTTTTGGATTCATAGTTTACGGTGGTTCTCTTTTTAGTAGAAAACAAGGGAGTGAAATTCTAAAAAAATGGTTGATTATGCAGGATTTATTTAGCATTTTTGTTAGTTAATACCATTGTTATCAGCCATTATTGCGCCTGGAACAAACTGCAGTGCAACTTGAATCACAGATGAAATCTTTCTTGCCAATATTCTTTTTATTGACGCTAACTGCAAGCGGGCAATCTATTGACGTGGAAACGGAGCACATTAAATCAGCAAGGCAGGTGGAAGTCAGAGCATTTAATGGCTGTTGTGCAAAAAAGGGTTACCGGGCCGTTTACACTTTTGACAAAGATGGACGAGCCATTGAATGTGCGAACTTTTTCAAAAGAAAATTATTGGCAAAATTCAAATACGTTTATAATGACGCTGGATTATTGACAGAAGAAATTCAAGTGTATAGCAGCAATAATAAAAATCGAATTGACACAACTCATTACAGATATGATATTGATGCAAAAGGAAAAGTTTTATCAAAGACAACTGTGCACAGTTCCAGGCAATTTTGGCGGACTGACAATTACAAAGATTTCGACAACAATGGATTTCCAAAAACAATAATTTCGGAAAACTACAGCCATGAGCAAACAACCCTACTAAAAAGCTATGACACTCTCGGTAATATTACAGTCATTCAGAAAATTGAGAATGATTCACTAATTACAGTTGAGGAAAGGAAATATAATCGGTATGGCGATTTAGAGTATAGCATTTTCCGGCTATTGCCGGACGCGAAACAAATGGGCTTGCCCTTTTTGTCGGAGGGAGAAGGCATTCAGCAAGTGAAAACTATGAATACACTTATGACAAATTAAACCGCTGGATAGAGAAGTATGTAGTTTATGATGGCAAGAAAATATTATTTGAAAAAAGAAAGTATAATTAGCAAAGAAGCGCTGCCGATATTATCCAGGTTAAAGAAACCTGCCTGCCCGGCAGGCAGGTAAAAAAAGAAGAGCTTTGATTGCAACATTATACATTTGGAATCCTAATGAACTGTGCTCTCTTACAAATTAAGGAATATGGAAATTATTGAGGGTAAACCTTCTTCTCAAAAAAAGCATAAGCGGTCAAAAATATTTATGCTTATGTACACAGCATGGTGGATATATTTTGTTTATTGGTTTGCTTCCGGCAGTTATAAGTATCCGCATTCCTGCGGTGCAGCAAATGGAGCGCTGATAGCCTACTCACTTTTTTTTGTTGCTGTTTTTTCACTCTTTTTACTAATAGAACTTTTTAAATGTAAAAAAGAAGACAGGGTTTATTATCTGCTGCTTCTTGGACTTGTCTGGATTCCACCATTGGGTGTATTTCTTTACCTTTATACTTCTTAACTGCGAAACTCCACCGAAATGAATTCTAATGAGCAGACAGGTAATAAACGAGGCGTTATCCGTAATTTTAAACTATGAGTAAACGTTGCTGGTTAATAATACTTTTCCTGGGCTGCAGCATATGCAATGCGCAAAACTTTGTGCAAAATCCCGGGTTCGAAGATTATACAGGCTGCCCTCCGAATAGTTTTTACTTCGATAGTATTCAATATTGGCAAAATCCCACAAACGGCAGCCCCGATTATTTTAAAGCATGTGCTAATCTTGTTCCCGGCAATTGGGCAGCGTATCAATATGCGCAGTCGGGTGATGCATATTGCGGCCTGGTCATTAAAAACTCCGGGCCAACCACATTTGAATGGCGGGAGTACATTCAGTCCCCGTTAGCCGCGCCACTTGTTGCGGGAACAAAATATATATTGTCCATCTATGCAAATCTTGCCAATTATTCACAATACGGCTCAAGCTCCATTGCAGGATTATTTACCACATATCCTTATTTTTATAATAGCAATCTTGCCATACCCCTGACACCACAGGCAATAAATGATACTTCGGTTTACATAACCGACACTCTTGGATGGCAATTAATTCAAATGCCATTTACGGCAGATTCCAATTATGCCTATGTGACCATAGGTAATTTTTCGCCTGATGCTTTAACAACATACGTGTTAGTTCAAAATAACCTGACTAATGAACGTTCTTATTTCCTGCTTGATGATATTTCACTTGTTATTGATCCCAATTCAGGAGTAAATCAAACCGGTTTACCCGGACAGTTTATTAATATTTTCCCGAACCCGTTTGATGATAAATTAAATATCGAAGGGAAAGAAAATGGGCAGTCGGAAATAATTCTTTATGATGTTTTATCCGGAAAACATTTGCAGAAGAAATTTTCAAACGCTGTTTCATTACGTACAGAACACCTTGCAAAAGGTATTTATTTTTACGAAGTGAGAAACAAAAACGGAGTGCTTAAGAAAGGAAAGGTTGTGAAAGATTGATGCGATGCAGTTTTTTTAAGAATGCAATGCATAATTGCCGTCCTCTTCGTTATATGTACTTTTGTAATTCACAATTATAGATACTTGCTTTAATTAAATTATAACCTTTATCATGAAAATTAACTCCGTTATTTCCTGCACCGTTTCCATTTTTTTTTCCGCTGTTATTATCCCTTTAATTGCAACCCCTCAATGCACAAACCAGGTAACTAATTTAAGCGGAACATCCACTGTAAACGGAATAAATGTGACGGTAACAGATACGGGAATAGTTTCATCGTTAACTTATTGCCAGGGCACTACTACCCCCTATTATGTAGGAAAAAATGGCGTTCCCGGGAACGGAAGCTACACTTTTTCCTTTTCTCCGCCAGTTACAGGAGTTACTTTGAATTTCAGCGCTATTTCGAATGTTTCCTTCGCAAATGAAGAAATATATCTTCTTGTAAACGGCTTACATTATGCAATTCCAACATTAGCAAATATGAATGTCTGCGAGCCTATGGCAGTGCTTACAGCAGCCGGCAATATTGGCGGCTGCGTTACTTGTGGTGGTTCAGGTTGCAGCGGGCTGGACATACCGGGCCCTGTTTCAACTATAACAGTAGTTGATTCGGTAATCACAGGAGATCCTAACGGAACGGTATTTTCAATTTTTATTTGCGACAGTATTCAAACAGGTATTGATAACCTTGCCGGTGAAAATAAAGTTTTGTTATTTCCAAATCCATTGAACAATAGTTTGAATATAACTACTGCTGAAACCGGGCTTTTGGAAATAATTGTATATGACGTGGTATCCAACAGGCTTATTCAAAGGTCATTTTTAAATTCAACCAGCTTAAATACAGAACCACTTGCAAAAGGCATCTATCTTTACGAAGTGAGAAGCAAAAACGGTGTGATTAAGAATGGTAAAGTTGTGAAAGAGTAATACGGCCGGAACAGGTTGTCCGATTAAAAAAATTGTGTAATTTTGACTCACGGATTAAATAACTGATACTTTAAAAAATTATGAAAAAGATAGTAATGATTTTGCTGCTTGTTGGCGGCTCATGGGCTGCTGAAGCGCAGGAACTGGTTTGGAACAATAATATGGAGAAAGCAATAGAACTCTCCAATAAAACTAAAAAACCCTTGATGCTTTTTTTTACCGGAAGCGATTGGTGCGGCTGGTGCAAGCGTTTACAAAGTGAAGTTTTTCAAAAACCCGAATTTGCAGCCTGGGCAAAGAAGAACGTTGTTCTGGTAGAATTGGATTTTCCAAGAAGAACTCCATTAACCCCGGAATTACAAACACAAAACAGCCAGTTACAACAGTTTTTCGGAATCCAGGGTTTTCCCACCATCTGGTTTGTTAATGCAAGTAAAAATGATGGGAAAACCAGCTTCGAGAAATTAGGGAATACGGGATATGTTGCCGGGGGCCCTACTGCCTGGCTGGATGTTGCCAATGGGTTCCTGAAAAAAAAATAAGGCTGTTAAATTAATTCCAAAATAATTATCACGGCAGGTATTCCCTCTTCGTTATACCGGCAGGATGATAATAAAATCAGTACCCTCTCCCACCCTGCTTTCCATTTTTATTTCCCCGCCATGCCTTTTGGTGATTATATCATAGCTGAGGCTTAAGCCAAGGCCTGTTCCAACGCCTGTTGGCTTTGTGGTAAAAAAAGGCTGAAAAATTTTATCCCTGTTTTCCCTCGGTATGCCGTAGCCATTATCGGAAATTTTAATAGATACCATCTGTTCGTGGAGGGAAGTGCTGAGAGAAAGCACAGGTTGGTAGTCCGCAGCTGCTTTTTTTCTTTTTTCATTCATGGCGTAAAAAGCATTGTTAATGAGATTAAGCATTACACGGCTGATGTCCTGCGGTACAATATTAACGGAAGTTATCCGCAGGTCATAGTTTGTTTTCACTTCGCATTTGAAACTGTTGTCGCCTGTACGTATGCCGGTGTAAGCAAGATTGAATGAATCTTCAATAAGCTTGTTGAGGTCGGCAGGCAGTTTTTCTGATGAGCCTGTGCGGCTGTGCATCAGCATTCCTTTTACAATACGTTCGGCACGCTCTCCGTGATGCGTTATTTTTTCAAGATTGGTTTTAAGGTCTTCTATGATGCCCGTTTTGTCTCCCGCCTGTACCTGTTTCAGATCATCCAGCAATTCGACAGAAACTCTTGAAAAATTATTAACGAAATTGAGCGGGTTCTGGATTTCGTGAGCAATACCGGCAGTGAGTTGCCCGAGCGAGGCCATTTTTTCAGAGTGTATGAGCTGATCCTGGGTGGATTTAAGGTTGTCCATTGTTTTTACCAGCTCGTCATTTTTTTCTTTAAGCTCTGAGGTGCGCTGCTCCACTTTTTGTTCGAGCACGACATTTTGCGTGGTGAGCGTCCGGGTTCTGAAGCGGATATACAGCACGATGGAGGCGGCAACAAGAATCCCTGCAACAATGGAGAACCACCAGGTTTTCCAGAAAGGGGGGGTGATGGTGATTCGCAGAAAGGTGCCCTGCTCATTCCAAACACCATCATTATTGCTGGCAATAACGCGAAAGGTATATTCGCCCGGGTCAATGTTCGTGTATGCCGCATAACGCCTGTTGTTGCAATAATTCCAGGTTTTGTCCAATCCTTCCATCCTGTATGCATACTGATTTTTTTCAGGGTATGTGTAATTAAGTCCTGCAAATTCAAAAGAAAAAAAATTCTGCCTGTAAGAAAGCACAACCGTCCTTTTTGAGGTGATCATGGTATCCATTGAATGCGGCTTTTCAAATAAGTAAAAACGTGTGATCACAACCGGAGGCTGGTAAGGGTTGTCCCTGATGTCATCAGGGAAAAATGCGTTATATCCCATTGCGCCCCCAAAAAATATTTTCCCGTTTTTGCTTTTGAAAAAAGAGCCTTCGTTGTATTTATTCTGCGCACCATCCTGGGAATCGTATGTGCGAACATTATTTTTTTCTTCCTGCGATTTACTGCCGGTTATAAATTTGCTGATCCCTTTATTGGTGCTCAGCCATAAATTGCCGTTTATATCAGGCACAATACCATTGATCACATTGTTTGACAAACCATTTCTTTCGGTATAACGGGAAAAAGTTTTTTTATTTTTATCAAAAGCATTCAGCCCACCGCCATAGGTTCCGATCCAGATTGTGCCTGAACGGTCGCGGGTAATGCAGTGAATGAAGTTGTTGCTCAGGGATGTTTCGTTAGCCGGTTCGTTTTTGAAGACAGTAAAAGTTTTGGAAGGTTTATCATAGCTGAATAATCCGTCACCATAGGTTCCGATAAAAAGAGTTCCGGATTCATCCTGGAAAAGACAGGTAATTAAATTGCTGTTTAAAGAACCCTGGCCTCCTGCATCGTTTTTATAGCAGGTAAAGTTGCCGGTTGATTTTTCGAAAGAATTCAATCCGCCTCCATAGGTTCCAATCCATAACGTGCCGGAGTTATCCGTCAAAAGTGTGCGAACATAATTGTCGCTTAAAGAAAATTTATTTCCCGGATTGTTAGCATACCGGGTAAACTTGCCAGCGCTTTTATCAAAAGAGTTCAGCCCGTCATAAGTGCCCACCCACAGGAGCCCTTCTTTATCTTCACATAAGCTGAAAACATTATTGCTGATGATAGAATTAGTATTTGCAGGGTCATTCTGATAATTTTTTTTTGTTCCGTTTTTTTCCACAGCAACTAATCCCTCACCAAGAATTCCAAACCACAGGGTTCCCTGTTTATCTTCGCAAATGCTATAAACACTGTTATTAGCGGAGGCAGGATTGGGAAGAACGGTTTCAAAGCGTTTCATTCTTTTATCAAGAATGTTCACTCCTTCGCGGGTGCCGATCCAGAGCGCACCGGCATGATCCTCGCACAGGCTCCAGATGCTGTTATTGCTGAGAGAGGAAGGATTAAGCGAATTGTTTTTATAGGCAACAAATTTCCCTGATGCTTTATTAAATGCGTTCAGGCCTCCTCCTAACGTACCTACCCATAATGTTCCCTGTGCATCTTCACACAGGCTGAACACCGAATTCTGGCTGATTGAATTTTCATCCGCCTCAGGCGGATTATTTCTATAGTGAATAAATCCGCCTGATGCTTTATCAAACTTGTTCAGCCCTTCATTCACTGTGCCAACCCAAACGTATCCCGATTTATCGGGATAAATGGCAGTGATTGTGTTTTCACTAATAGAACGGTCATTTGAAGGATCATTTTTGTAGTCACTGAATTTTTTGTTTTTAACGTCAAACCTGTTCAGTCCGCTGCCGTTAGTTCCTATCCACAACATGCCTTCTTTATCAAACGTAATACAGGAAATATTGTCATTGCTTAATGAGGGTTTATTGCCATCATGTTTATACACCGCCCATGTATTTGTTTTTGCATCAAAGCTGTTCAGGCCGTTATTGGTTCCAATCCACAATATTCCGTTTATATCCTGCGCGATTCCTGAGATTACATTGCTGCTGATGGAATTGGAGTTTTTGCTGTCAGTACGGTAATGAATAAATTTTTCTGAACTGCGCTCGAATGAATTCAATCCGTCATCTGTTCCAATCCATAATACTTCATCAACATCTTCAAAAATGCAGCGGATGTTGCTGTGTGAAATGGTTCTTGCATCAGAGGGGTCGTGTTTGAAAACATCCACATCATAGCCATTGTAACGGTTAAGCCCGTCTTCTGTCCCGAGCCATAAGAAACCGGAATTATCCTGGAGAATAGATGTAACCGTGTTTTGTGAAAGCCCCTGCTGAATAGTAAAGTGACGGAAATAAAGGTTGGATTGGGCACACAGAACGCACGAAGCAAGAAGCAATAAGAAAAAGAAAAATTTGAATCTTGTTATCATAGTTTTGAAAAATAAAGAGGAATTGTCAAATTGTTAAATTGCCGGCTGAAGAAAACCCCGATGAACCGGGAGAGGTTATTGGTATCATTTCATTTTGCTTTTACTGTTACGGTTCCCGTTCCCTTACAGTTGCCGCATAAGGCGTGACCGGCAGGGCGTACAATTTCAGAGACGGAATACGAAACAAAGTTTCGTGGTCCCAGGCCGTTGCTGATATCACGAGTCATCATTTTTGTTTTTTTTACTTCGGCATGAAATACTTTCCCGGTTCCATTGCATACACGGCAGGCAATAGTTTTGAAATCAGGTTTCACTTCCGTTTTTACCGGTTCGGTTAATGCTTTAAGAGGAATTTCCTCCATGACTTTTCCATTTTCATATTTGTATTTTGAAATGGAACCGTCAGTGCTGGTGTACATTCCTTCACCATTAAATTGATTTTTGGTGAACCCACCTTCATATTTATCTCCTGAAGCATAGTAATAGGCTCCTGTTCCTTCATAGCCGCTATTCCGGAATTCACCAACGTAATAATCACCGTTCGCATAAAAGCAAACTCCTTTGCCATTAAACAAATCATTTGAAAAGCTGCCTTCATAACAACTGCCATCCTCGTAATAAAAAACACCCTGCCCTGCAAAAAGGTCTTTTACAAAATCTCCTTCGTAATTGCTTCCGCCTATATATGTATATTTTCCTTTTCCATGTTTTTTATTTTTTAAGAACTGGCCTTCATACCTGTCGCCATTTGCGTAAAGCCATGTACCGCTGCCTTCAGCAAGTTCGTCTTTAAACCCGCCCCTGTACACGCTGCTGTCAGCAAAATAATATGCGCCAATCCCGTTTTTACGGTTACCTGTAAAAGCGCCTTCATAACGGTTGCCGCTTATGTAATAGTAAACTCCGTAACCCTCTATCTTATCATTTTTAAAATCGCCTTCATAGCGGCTTGAATCTTTGAAATAAAAAATTCCCACGCCATCTTTTTTCCCATTCATAAAATCGCCTTCATAACGGTTGCCATTTTTGAAATAATAGTTTCCAATGCCATGCATTAAGCCGACAAGAAATTTTCCTTCATAACGATTTCCGTTTTTGAATATATAGCTGCCAATACCGTCAAAACAATTACCGGAAACACAGCCTAAAGTGTCTGTTTTTAAGGTGTTCATGCTATCAGGTGTTTCTGTTTTCATGACAGTAGTTGTAATGCTGTCTTCTTGTGAGAAAGAAATGGAAACATTAAGCAATGATCCTGCTAAAAGCAAAAAAATATATTTTAACCGGATTTTAAATCTCATGTTTAAAAATTGCACGCCAAATTAAGGAAAAGGATTAAAGTTTAATGTTTAATGGCAGGGATAAAATTTTTAAGTCACGAAATAATTTTTTCCGTACCGGGAAAAAACGGCAGTGGGTCAATTTAAATTTCAGGTAATGTCTCATTTTGAAAATGTTTAATGAAACCTTTATGTCTTAGCGCGTTTGTGGCTATACTTTAAAAGTTATTTTGCCACAAAGGCGCTAAGCCACCGAGAAGCACAAAAATATCTAACCATATCCACCACCGAAAAAACCATGTTGTTTTCCGATGTGTAAATTCAAAAAGGTAATTCAGAAAAAACAAATTTAATTCAACCGGTATTTCCCAGCGTATTTTCTGTAAAGCTGCTTGTGCACATTATCAAGGTTTATTTGTTTTCCCCTGATAAAAGCCATTTCCATGCTGCTTGTTTTCATATCAAGTGCGTCACCGGATGAAACAATCAATGTCGCATCTTTTCCTTCTTCAATAGTGCCAACGGTTTTATCTATCCCCAGAATTTTAGCAGGCGATGACGTAATTGCGGCAAGCGCTTCTTCTTTTGTTAAACCATAGGTTATGCCAGTTCCGGCATTGAACATAATGTTCCGGATCTGCCAGGACCCTTCAACACTGTTGCAAAAAACTATACCCGCTTTTTGTAAAAGATAAGGCAGCTTGTAAGGCAGATCGGCATCTTCATCCTGTCTTGAAGGAAGCGCATGAGTTCTGCCAATGATTACGGGGATATTATTTTGTTTTAATATGTCCGTTACTCTCCATGCATCAGCACCGCCAACTAATACCATGCTTAAGCGAAACTCTTTGCAAAAATTAACTGCAGCAACAATCTGCTTTACATTGTTTGCATGGATAAACAATTTCTTAGTTCCGCTGAACAATCCTTTCATCGCTTCGAGGTGAAGGTTTCCAGGCGCGGGATTTACTGTATTAAAATACGCTTTTGCATCATTAAAAAGGTCTTTGATTTCCTGTAATGCTTTGTCAATATTTTTTTTCTGTTCATCTTCGGTTGGAGTCGGGGATGTTTTTATGATGGTCATGTTGGGCCAATTGAGATGAATCCCGATATCTGTTTTGTATGCTGCATCTTCCCAATTCCATGCATCAAGTTCGACAACGGATGACTGACCTGAAATCAAGCCCCCCTGCGGGACTATTTCAGCAATCAACACTCCATTGGAACGAACAGTCGGGGTTACTTTTGAATCGGTGTTATATGCAATAATGGAACGCACAGCCGGATTCAGCTTTCCTGTTTCAGTAATATCATTGGTGGCTCTCACCAGGTCAATTTCGCTTAATCCAATATGAGTGTTGGCTGCAATAAATCCCGGGTAAATTTGTTTTCCGCTTACATTTATTATAGTATCATAAGCTCCCTGCTGAGGCAGGTACAACGTAGCATCAGCCACTAAATTTATTTTTCCGTCTTTAAAACCGATGACTGCATTTTCAATAACCTTTCCGGTTCCTATATGAGCAGTTCCTCCTGTGAGTAAAATACTTTTTGATTGCGGAAGAGCAGGCGCAGGATTTTGAGAAAAGCAAATTTGATTTGACGCAATGAGAAAAACAAATAAAATTTTCACGCAGACCGTGCCTGCCGGCAGGCAGGGGCGCAGAGGCGCAGAGGGTTTCAGAAACATTGTTGTCAATAGTTAATTCTTTATTGGTTTATGGCCTTACGGTTTCTTCATCATTACAATGTTTTATTACTTGCAGTGTTTGTGATGGCTTCTGTGTAGTGGCTCCTTTATTTTTTTCAGCATTCATTTTCTGAATCAATCTTGCTCTTTCTTTTGAAATGTAATCCCGATTGGCTTTGTCTGTTTCCTCATCAAAATAACGGACACCATCCACATACGTCTGCAAAACTCTTGCATAAATGGATAAAGGATTATCTGACCATACAACCACATCGGCATCTTTTCCAACTTTAATACTTCCTGTCCTGTTATCAATGTGTAAAAGCTTTGCAGGGTTGAGCGTGACAAACTTTAATGCTTCTTGTTCTGACACGCCACCATACATCACCGCTTTTGCGGCTTCCTGGTTCAGGCGTCTTGCCATTTCTGCATCATCAGAATTATATGCAACCGTAACTCCCATATCGTGCATAATTTTTCCATTATAAGGAATCGCTTCATACACTTCAAACTTGTACGCCCACCAATCAGCGAAAGAGGATCCGCCTGCTCCGTGTTTTTTCATTTTATCAGCCACCTTATAACCTTCGAGTATATGGGTGAATGTGTTTACACGAAAATGAAAAGTATCTGCAACATGCATCAGCATATTTATTTCACTTTGCTCATACGAATGACAAGTGATAAATCTTTTTGCATTCAGAATTTCCTGCAATGCTTCCAACTCTAAATCTTTTCTTGGTTTGACAAGTTTTGGATTTGATTTATAATTTTTCCATGCGTGCTCATATTCCCTCGCACGTGTGAATGCATTTACATACACCTGCTCAACACCCATGCGTGTTTGCGGGTAACGGGTAACGTTATTATCACCCCAATTACTTTGCTTCACGTTTTCTCCAAGCGCAAATTTTATGAAGCCATCCGATCCGGCAAATTTCATTTCTTCAGGATTGTGCCCCCAACGCAGCTTTATTAATTGTGTTTGTCCCCCGACAGGGTTGCAGGAACCATGCAGCAAATGCGAACAGGTAACGCCTCCTGAAAGCTGGCGATAAGTATTTACATCATCGCAATCCACCACATCACCGATGCGCACTTCCGATGTTACAGACTGGGTACATTCGTTTACGTCACCGCTTATAGCAATGTGAGAATGTTCATCAATTATTCCGGCTGAAACATGTTTGCCGGTGCCATCAACTGTTTGTACATCTTTTATTGCGGAAGCATCAATATTTTTTCCTACGCGCGCAATTTTTCCATTTTGAATTAACACATCGGTGTTTTGCAATATGCCCTCCGCTTCATTGGTCCAAACGGTTGCATTTTTTATTAGAACATTTTTTGCTGTGGGTAATTCTTTGAAACCATAGGCCATGTTGGGATACAATAAATCACCGACAGTTGGCTTTTCAATTTTTGCCGTATCTTTTTTCGCTATTGGCTTATACTCAGATACAAAACGTGTTTTCCATTTTATCCAGGTGCCATCTGCAAGCTGCCCATTACCGCCCAGTATTTTCAGGCTGTCATTTTCAATAGTCCCCGTTAACCGGACTATTCCTTTCGGATCATTTTTCTTTAATTCAAACTGCAAATTATACTGGTCCTGCGAAAATGAAAAGCTAACATTTGTTTTGGCTGTGTCTTCCTGGATGTTGAACTGCTGCTTCGCAGCTTCACCGGTTACAGCAAGCTGCAATGGCTTCATATTATCTATCAGCAATTCGTAATTGCCGCGAATATCTTTTGGCCCGTAATTTTTTACGATGTAACGTTTCCCCTGCACCCAGTTTTCGTAAATCACATTGTCTTTTTCGAAAATATTTTTTGATGTAATAATGAAATCAGCAATCATTCCTTTATTTAAGCTGCCGGTTACATTATCAACACCGAGAATTTCCGCGGGCGCTTTAGTACACGCTTTCAATGCCTGCTCTTCTGTCAATCCATAACTTATCGCTTTAATAATGTTCTTAAGAAAATCTTTTTTCTCTTTGAGATCGGCAGCAGTAAATGCAAAAGGAATATTGGCTTTCGCTAAAGCTGCCGCATTTGCAGGAGCCATTTCCCAATGCTTCATTTCGCTGAGCGTAATATTCAAGGCATCATACGGATCGCTCATGTCATACGGGTCGGGAAAATTAACAGGTATGATCAGCGGATCATTCGTTGCTTTGATTTCATTGATGCGCTGGTATTCGTCACCGTTTCCTTTGATAATATATTTTGCCTGGAATTCATCGCCAATTTTATCTGCTCTCAAAACAGAAAGCTTGTCTTTCACTTCAAACACCTGCGGCAATGTTTGCAAATTATTCCAAGCATCCAATGAAATATTATATTCAACGTCACCCCCTGCCTCCGCCTTAGGCGGAAGAGGGGAAACGACCTCTTTGTACCACTGCGCATCCAGGTATGTCTGGCGCAGCAGGGCAATGCTTCCCATTAAAGAACTTGGGTAATCCTGCGAGGAAGAACCTTTGTCAAAAGAATAACATGCAGCCGCTTTGTCTTTTATGATTAGGTCATTTTCTTTCCCGTTCCCGGTTGCAACAAAAACTGCCGAACCTCTTGCTATGCCGTCTTTGTTGTGAGAAAGGACAGCGCCAAAGCCTAAATTCCGCAGCTCCTCTGCTTTCTTTTCATCAGCATTAAAATATTTTACAGCATCCATTTCAGGACGTATGGCCTGGTTCCATCCGTACGCTCCTTTTGTGTTGGATAAAAATTGCGGTGCGCGTTTGTTATCAACAATTTTTTTGTCAACATTGATTCCATAGTCGCTGAAAATATCAATGAATGAAGGGTAGATTATTTTCCCCTGCAAATCGTAAACAACTGCATCACCCGGAATTTTTACATTTTTTCCGGCATCCAGGATTTTGCCGTCACGAACCAATAATGTTGCGGTATCCAACACCGTTTTATAATCAATAAAAATTTTTGCATTGCGAAAAGCATAGGTGATATGCCGCTCATCATCCACCCCGTTGACCGGGAATGTTTTTTGTGCATTTGTAAAAAAAGAAGCAAGGAGAAAAACCGTTAATAAGAATGTTCGTAAATAATTCATGTTTTTATGCGGATGAAGGCAGCGAAAGTAATACTTTTATCCTCACATTTTTCCCTGCGATTTGCCAACATAAAAATGTAGGAAACCTAAATGCCCAGAATATTATCACCTGCTGAATATACCCATATACTCAGCCTTCCCAAGGATAAAAGCGCGCTTGATTATATAAAGCAAAAGCTGGCTTTGGTAAGCAGCCCCGAACAGAATGAAGTGATTGAAGAGCTGTTTGAAATGCACCGTACGTCCACAGGGTTTGACCCGATCAGCTTATCCAAAGGGCGCTTTAAAAGGATAAAAGCTATCGCTTTCAGGCAGCTGCTTTCCAATATAAATAACGAGCTTCCCTCCATCGTAAGCTCACAGGAGTATAAAGAATATCTCCAGAAACAAAACCGGAGCATTATAATTTTTGAGAAGCTGAAGGTGATAAGAAGTAAAATAGAGAAGGTTGATTTTGTAAATATTGAAAAGGAAATCAGTGAACTGAAAGAACAAATAACGGTTTGCGAAAACCGGGATTTGCTGATTGCTTTTGCCAACCTTTTTAATCCGCTGAATAAGGAGAAGAGGAAATAGTTTGGGTTGTGCTGCCAGATGGTCCCGGCAGTGTACTAAAAAATGATTGTTTCTCCTTTGTTTAAAAAGACGGTAGAAAAAGGCTTTATGGAAACTTATCAGCCAGACACAGAGCCGTAACAATGTTAGTAGCCTTTTTTAAAGCCCTGTTTCGTAAATTTGTTTCGAAATTCAAATTTTATCCCGGTGCAAAAAATGAGAACTATTATCATACTATTGCTTCTACTGTGCAGGAGCGGGCTTTCTATGGCGCAATACGATTCGATTGTTAAGGTGAATAATGTTAAGTACCAGCAGATGCACAATAAGCTGGATGAGTACGAGGCTTTAAAAACAACCTTTACTATAGAGCCTGCTGAAAATGTTCAGGCAACGGCTTTCTATGAGGGATATGATTTGAAGATAATCGAGGTTATTAATATGTCGGGATCGGGGCACAGGCAGGTGGAATATTATTTTGAGAACGGAAATTTATTTTTTGCATTTGAAAGAAACCAGGCTCCGGAAGGCACTATTACTATGAATGTAAAGGGAACGAAAGAAAGTAAACCGGGAAAAGCTGCTTCGGAAAGCAGCGGGGTGATTGAGAACCGTTATTATTTTTATGAGGATAAGCTGATACGCTGGTATGATAATGAGCGGAAGGAGAAGGATCTGAATGCGGGAACGAATTCTATTGCGGGTGAACGGTTGGTGGCAGATGCATATAAGCTGAAGGAGCGGTTGAAAAAATAAGACTGGAGGGAAATGGTTAATAAGCCCGGCAGGAATCTTTGATCCGATACCGGACATTGCTGCCGGCTGAATTCAACTTTCTGTTACTACTTTTGTTTTCTCTAAAGACCTCACCGGATGTACACAGGAATGCTTCATACGCATACGTTAGCCGTAATGCTGTTTTTAATTCTTTATCTTGTAAAAACATTTTTGCTGGTAACGGATAAGAAAGAATCGCTGGAGAAATTTTCCAAAAC
>DATEMK010000270.1:0-6339 GCA_035275625.1 Bacteroidia bacterium | reverse complement strand
CTGTAGATTCTTTATTTGATAATTCAAGAAAGGTAAATGCAGTTAAAACGGAAAGTAACCGTGCATTGAAATCACTGAGTGATTCTTTGAAAGGAAAACAAGGCCGTTTCCGCCAGAACCTGCTCGGTAAGCGTGTGGATTATTCTGCACGTTCGGTAATTGTTGTTGGACCTGAAATGAAATTGCATGAATGCGGATTGCCAAAAGACATGGCGGCAGAATTATTCAAGCCGTTTATTATTCGCAAGATGATTGAAAGAGGCATTGTGAAAACCGTTAAATCCGCAAAAAAAATTGTTGATCGCAAAGATGCAATCGTCTGGGATATTCTTGAAAACGTTTTACGCGGGCACCCGGTTCTCTTAAACCGTGCTCCCACATTGCACCGCCTGGGTATCCAGGCTTTCCAGCCTAAGCTGATTGAGGGAAAAGCCATTCAGTTGCATCCCCTGGTTTGTACAGCATTCAACGCTGACTTTGACGGTGACCAGATGGCTGTTCACGTTCCGCTGGGCCATGCTGCTATTCTTGAAGCGCAGATGCTCATGCTTGCAGCGCATAATATTTTAAACCCGGCAAACGGTGCGCCTATCACTGTTCCTTCACAGGACATGGTGCTTGGATTATATTATATGACTAAAGGAAAGAAAAGCGAAAAAGACGCTAAGGTGAAAGGGGAAGGAATGACTTTTTATTCTCCCGAAGAAGTGATCATTGCGCACAACGAAGGAATAGTTGATTTGCACGCGAACATTAAAGTGAAAGCAAGAGTCAGGGAAGGGGAAGAACTGATCAGCAGAATTATTGAGACAACGGTCGGAAGAATATTATTCAACCAGGTGGTGCCTAAAGAAGTGGGCTATATCAATGACCTTTTAACCAAGAAAAGCCTGAGAGAAACTATTAACCTTGTTCTGAAAACAACCGGGATAGCCAAGACAGCTGCTTTCCTTGATGATATTAAAGAACTTGGTTTCAAGATGGCTTTCAGAGGAGGCTTGTCTTTCAATATGAATGACGTAATGATTCCTGATGAAAAAATTAAGCTCATTGAAAAAGCAAACGTGGAAGTGGATGAGGTTTTGAATAACTATAACATGGGATTCATTACCAACAACGAGCGTTACAACCAGATCATTGACATTTGGACAAGAACAAATTCACGCATTACAGATACATTGATGAAACGTTTGTCAGCAGACAGGCAGGGATTCAATTCCATTTATATGATGCTTGATTCCGGTGCAAGGGGATCAAAAGAACAGATTCGCCAGTTAGGAGGAATGAGAGGCCTGATGGCAAAACCTCAGAAGTCAGGCGCTTCGGGCGGTGAAATTATTGAGAACCCGATTCTTTCAAACTTTAAAGAAGGACTTTCAATTCTCGAATATTTTATTTCTACTCACGGTGCGCGTAAAGGCCTTGCAGACACTGCTCTGAAAACAGCCGATGCCGGTTATCTTACAAGAAGACTGGTGGATGTTGCCCAGGATGTAATCATCAACGAAGAAGATTGCGGAACACTCAGAGGCCTGGCTGAAACTGCATTGAAAAATAATGAAGAAGTGGTGGAATCCTTATATGACAGAATTCTCGGACGTGTTTCTTTGCATGATGTAACGGATCCGTTAACGGGTAAATTAATTGTTACATCCGGGGATGAAATAACGGAAGACCTGGCTGACATTATTGAAAGTTCACCCATTGAAATGGTAGAGATTCGTTCGGTGCTGACGTGTGAATCAAAAAGCGGTGTATGCGGAAAATGTTATGGACGAAATCTTGCAAGCGGAAGAATGGTGCAGAAGGGCGAAGCTGTAGGAGTAATTGCTGCACAATCCATCGGTGAGCCGGGTACACAGCTTACCTTACGTACATTTCACGTGGGTGGTGTGGCTGCAAAAAGAGCTTCCGAATCACGTATCGAAGCAAAGTTTTCTGGAATCGTTGAATTTGAAGAAGTACGCGTGATTGACAAAAAAACAGCCGGTAAAAAAGGAGATGTTGTTACGGGACGTTCAGGTGAAATAAGAATTATTGACAAAAACACCAAGTCAATTTTGGTGTCAAACAATATTCCTTACGGTGCTTCACTCTATGTGAGAAACGGAGACAAGGTAAACAAAGGAGATTTGCTCTGTGAATGGGATCCCTACAATGCTGTTATTGTTTCTGAAATGACTGGAAAAATAGATTTTGAACATATTGAAGAAGGTATCACATTCCGTGAAGAATCCGATGAACAAACAGGTTATAAAGAAAAAGTAATTATTGACAGCCGTGATAAGACCAGGAATCCTGTTATCAAGGTTATGAATGATAAGAAGGAAGCTTTAAAAGCGTATAACATTCCTGTTGGCGCTCACATCGTTGTCAATAAAGGGGATAAAATAACTGCGGGAGAAATTCTTGTTAAAATTCCAAGAGCTTCCGGTAAGTCAGGTGACATCACCGGGGGATTGCCGCGTGTTACAGAATTATTCGAAGCGCGTAATCCTTCCAACCCTGCCGTAGTTTCTGAAATTGACGGAGTTGTTTCTTATGGCGGCATCAAGCGAGGCAACCGCGAAATTATTATCACTACCAAAGAAGGTGAAGTAAAAAAATACCTTGTTTCACTTTCCAAACACATTCTTGTGCAGGATAACGATTATGTGAAAGCAGGAATGGCGTTGTCTGACGGAGCCATTACTCCTTCTGACATTTTAAGCATCAAAGGTCCTTCCATGGTCCAGGAATATCTTGTGAATGAAATCCAGGAAGTATACCGGTTGCAGGGGGTAAAGATTAATGACAAGCACTTTGAAGTAATTGTGCGCCAAATGATGCGCAAGGTAGTTATTGAAGATCCGGGTGATACCCGTTTCCTCGAAAGAGAGCATGTAAACAAAATTGATTTCATGGAAGAGAACGATGAAATCATTGATAAAAAAGTGGTGGTGGATCCGGGAGATTCGGCAAATTTCAAAGCAGGACAAATTATTACGCTGCGCAAACTGCGGGATGAAAACTCTGTGCTCAAGCGCAAAGATTTGAAAACAGTTTCTGCACGCGATGCCATTCCTGCAACTTCGGTCGCATTGCTGCAGGGAATCACCCAGGCGTCATTGCACACCAAGAGCTGGATTTCTGCGGCATCCTTCCAGGAAACAACCAAGGTGCTCAACGAAGCTGCCATTGCCGGCAAAATTGATTACCTGCTTGGATTGAAAGAAAACGTAATTGTAGGTCACCTCATCCCTGCCGGAACCGGTTTAAGAGAATATGAACGGCTCATAGTGGGTTCACAGGAGGAATATGATCTGCTGATGGCTTCCAAGAAAACAGCGGAAGCGGAAGAAGTAGGATAAACTGAATAAAGGTTTAAGTCTAAAGTTCAAAGTTTAAGGTTAAAGAACTATTTAACTAACTTTGAACTTTAGACTTTAAATTTTAAACTCCAAAAAACATGGAACCAAAAGATCCCAATCAACTGAACATAGAATTATCGGAAGAAATTGCCGAAGGCATTTATTCTAATCTTGCTATCATTACTCACTCCAATTCTGAATTTGTACTTGACTTTGTAAAAGTGATGCCCGGTGTGCCGAAGGCAAAAGTGAAGTCACGAATTGTACTTACTCCGCAACATGCCAAAAGATTACTCGCTGCTTTGCAGGATAACATCAGCAAGTTCGAAAGCATTCATGGAACTATTAAACAAACCGAGGGCGTTGGAATTCCGATGAACTTTGGCGGGCCGACTGCGCAGGCGTGAGGTAACAAAGAAGTAAATGCCAGGACTTTAAATTAAAATTAAAATTTTTTTGTGTGTCTTTGCCCTGATTTTCGGTTTTTAATTTTGATTTTTTCTAGTGTAATATTTGTATCTCTTTAATTTTTTTCATGCTTATTGCATCTCTCCTGTCAACCCAATTAATATCATTTATGTTTCTGAACACATACATTCTTCCGGTTATATCTCCGTTAAGGACAAGCGGTTTGTTTTCAATAAGCTTTACCTTCACCATACCTTTTTGTGCAGGATTATTTTCTGAAGTATAAGCTGCTCTTTGCTGATTACAATTACACATACATCAAGTGAAATTTTTATTGGTTAATTTTTCTACTATTAAGGACGCTCCTGAATAATATAATGTGAGGAGGATTATTTCTTCTAAACTCTTTCCGGTAAAAAATGCAATACCAAATCCGATCCAGATGCTCAGGCAGTAAAAACAATCCATCAGTTTTCCAAAGAACGAATTGCCGAACGCTTTTCTTAATTTAATAATTAAATCAAAAGGTCCGTCTTCAAGAGATATTAAATGTGTTAACCGCCATACAACTATTACAAGAATAAAGTACTTTTCAATACTACTCATTTATTAATTTTTATAAAACAGTTGCCGGTACTATACCGGCAACTGTTAAAATAAGTGCTTACTGCTTATTTTTTTCCTGCAAACAAATTTTATAAGAATCAGGTTTGAAGTGTCCCACACCTTGGCTGTTAATAATGGTCTTATCACGTGCCCATAATGAAATTTCTCCGCAAGGATGAGCGTTTGCAGGTGTAACAATTGAGAATGGGGTCCCTGGCAAAGGCGGTGTGTTTGAAGTGCCGCTTGCACCGCCACCCCAAGTGCTTCCAAAACTCCATTCAGAAATGTTCAAATCATAGACAAAGAAGTGTCCTGTAATTGTATCCCCTATTTTAAAATTTGTACAGTCTCCACCATCATTTACCTGTAGTCTGACATCAGGATCAGTTTTATCCATTTGAATTATTTTGAAAAAAGAACCGGGAATTGTATCTACTTCTAAATCTACACGGTATAGGTCTTCCGTTGGGGGACTAAATCGTGCCAGCACGTTTAATGTATTTTTAGCATGATCAAGGAATGGATAATATCCCTGGGCATCCACAACTTGAGGAGTATATTGAACCCAGGGCCAAAATGGAAGATCACCAACAACCGTAAATGGATCAGTTACATCAGTAGGGGGAGTTCCGGCAGATAGGTTTGTTATTTTTATTTTATATCGATATCCCGGGAATGAAGGACCATTTAAAACAATTACTCCATCAAACGGAGCGCCTGTCGGAACTGTTATACCATTATATGCGAAAAACGAACCAGGTTTAGTCAAGCCAGTAATGTCATCCACATGATTAATATCAATCCCACCAATTATATCAAATATTGCTATTGGATTATTAGGATCTAATACCTTCCCAGGCTTAAGTTGAATATGTGCATCTACCCGGTTTCCATAAAATTCCAGATCAATGGGATCAGTGGTTGAAGGAGGATAATTCCATGATAACACACCACGTACCCGGATTACATTTGGATTTTCACATAACTTTCTATGGAAAGTTGCATCTAAGGGAAGCGATACACTATAGCAAAGACAATCTCCTTTCATTTTAATATCGTGCACATTCAGTTCAACTGTATTTATATATTCCCATTTGCAATCATTTCCCCAATCTATCCAAAAGGCAATATACTCTGTGCTTCCGGGCTGGCAAAGATCACCACTGTAACCAACATTTTTTTTAATGCATATAGTTGCAACCAGGCTTTCCGTATTATAATCCAGACCTACACATTCTAATTCTTCGTAATCAACATTAGTTTTAGTAGGATCGGGCAGTTGAATAACGCTCAGCTGATCAATGATGGAATTTACATCTATTTTCAAACCCTCCAGGATTGATTTATTTGCCAATGCTGATTCTGATGTCGGATCAGAGATGATATCATTTACCATCTTGAAAGCAAACCGCGATGCCGGTATTTTAAGTTTTTCGTAATTCTTCGCAAGCTCTGCAATTCCAGGAGGCTGCGGTTGCGGATTTAATTGATTCAGGTCTACTCCTGAAATTTCAGCAACTTGTTTTACGGTTAAAGCAGGTGATGAATTTGCAAGTTCCAGGTATTTAGAAAAATCAATATAATCAGGAAAAATGGGTTTGATAAAGGGTTTTATCTGAATATCACAATCCATAATGCTTCCCCATACAGGTTTCCAATCTGGCGAATCAGGAGGCGGGCAATAATTCCATGATAAAATTGCGCGAAGGGTTGGTAATAAAGGTTTATCGCAAAAAGATATTTTAATGCTTTTTTTCTTTAGTGTTGCAACATAAATAATAGGAAAGATAGAATTTCCATTGCAATCTTTTTCAGCAGGAATATCGTGAACATTTACTTTCACGCTCCCCTGGTCAATAAACCCCGCGCCATCATGAAAATCAAGATAAAATTTTACACATTCAAATGACCCATGAGTACATAAATTACCTGAATAACCGGATGATTTTTTTACTGAAAAAGTTGCTTCCATATT
>DATEMK010000269.1:0-14245 GCA_035275625.1 Bacteroidia bacterium | reverse complement strand
ATTAATTACAGGAGTAAAATTTGAACAGGAGCAAAATAAGATTTTCGATTTAACAGGCGATACTCTTTTGTGGACCAGCTATGCCAATAACCAAAGCCAGGTGTATATTGCAAGCAGCGATACGGTTAAAACAAAGTTCAGGGCGGATTATTCAAGAAGGTATGATTATGCTGCACGGAATAATTCTTTTAAAAATTCAACTGTTGCTGATAACACTTCGGCATCTGTTGAATTCAATAAAAATCCAAACAGCAGGCTGAGCACTTCGGTTACTTACCGCAACCTCCGGATAGTTGATTCACTGTTAACAGCACAGAAAAAAGAAAACTCGATACTCGATAAAATTGAATACAATCTTTCATTGTTTAAAGGAGCTATTGTTTCAACATCTTATTATGAAGCCGGAATCGGGCAGGAGCCCAAACTGGAGTTTTCTTACGTAAAAGTTGCTGACGGAACGGGCGTTTATACATTTAATGATTATAACAGTGACGGTATCCCGCAATTGAACGAATTTGAAGTAGCCGCATTCAAAGACAAGGCAAATTACATCCGTGTGTTTACCCCGACAAATGATTTTGTAAAGACACATACCAACCAGCTGAACCAGGTGCTGAATCTTAGTCCTGCTGCTATTATGAAGCAAGACGAAAAATTCGGAAAATTTATTTCACGTTTTGCAAACCAGTTTTCCATGCGTGTCAGCAATAAAACCCTTGAAAGTAATTTGCTTAAATCTTTGAATCCATTCTTAGGAAATGTAGAGGACTCCACATTAATTTCCACGAACACATCCTACCGGAATACTTTTTTCTATAACCGCAACAGCAATGTGTACGGCTTTGATGCAACGTATGAGGATAACAGGGGCAAAACTTTATTGACCAATGGTTTTGATACGCGGATTTCAAGAGAAATTAACGGAAATGCCCGGTGGAATATTAATAAAACTTTCAGCATAAATGAATTTGGTGAAAACGGTGAAAAGAAAAGCACGTCCGAGTTTTTTTCCACAAGAGATTTTTTCATAAAATATTATTCAACAGAAAGCAAGTTTAACGTTCAGCCGGGTTCTTCGTTCAGAGCTAGTTTAATTTATGAATACAAGTTTAAAAGAAATACGATTGGCGATATCAAAGAACGCACCATTCAAAATAAATTCGGAACGGAATTAAGATACAGTTCGGTAAAACGCGGAATAGTTTCGGTCAAGGTAAATTACATTCATCTTAATTATAATGCGGAAGAAAACAGTTCTATTGCCTATGAAATGCTTGAAGGGTTAAGAAAAGGGACTAACCTGACATGGAGCGCTTCGGTGGAAAGAAATATTTCAGGTAATGTACAATTGAGCTTAAATTACGAAGGCAGAAAATCAGAAGGAACGCCAACGGTGCATACGGGAAACGTCCAGGTAAGGGCGTTTTTCTGATTATTTCAAAACAAGCGAAGTGGAACCAATCTGGTAACCTCCGCTATAAAGTTCAATGGAGTACTTTCCTTTACTGTAAGCTGAACCTTTATCAAAATACACGCAAACATTGGTTTTTTCATTGTTATAATCAAATGAATCTTTGACTGTATAAAGTGTTGCCGAACTGTTGTACATAAATGTTTCCTGCGTGGTAGTTAAAACAGATCCGTCAGGGCTTAATACACGCACGAAAACATCCCGCGACCCTTTATCAGCCACTATGTTTTCAAGAACGGTAAAGCATGTTTTTATTTTCTGAACCTTGGAAGCTTTATTTATTTCGCTTTCTTTTCCATTTGATTTATATCTCACGCCCATTGCAGAAACATCCATCGTCCTGAGCACAGAGCCGACTGCAACTTTATTTGCAAGGAGTGAATTTTCCTGTGTCAGGCTTTCCACTTTTCCTTTTTCAGTGGTCAGCGTTTCATTCAAAGAAAGGTTTTGCTTATTCAAATCATCCGTCAATTTTTTCAGCGAATCTACCTGCACCACATAATTTTGATTCATTGATTTCAGCTGATTCAGCTCTTCTCTTGCTTTTCGCAATTGTGCGGCATCACCGGAATTTACCAGGCGCTGTATTTCAGCAATTTTTGATTTTATCTCTTCATCCTTGGCGGAAAGCTGGCTTTGCAGGCCCGCGTTTTCCTGGTTAATTTTATCATACTCATCTTTCATTTTCTTCAGCTCAGAGGAAATAGCATCGCGTTCGGCAATCGTGGAATCGAGCGTTTTGTTTACCTCTTCCAGGTGCGTTTTCTTGTCAAAAAATTGCCATAATAAAAGCCCGTTTACACCAAGAAGAATCGAGATAACAACAATAACAATTACCTTGCGGGAATCTTGTTCTTTGTTGTCAAAATTTGCAGTGTCAGCGTATTGTTCAGCCATAATTTATTTTTGATTAGGATCTGCTTTTCCCTGTTAATCAGAGGCACGAAATTAAGACTATTTTCAATGCAAGTCAAATTTATTTGCATGGAAATGCCGGATCAGGGATTACCCGGTTTTTCCATCTTAAATTAATTTCCTTACCGGGAGGAACGAAAAAAAAGAACCTCCTGCCGGGAAACGGAAGCCGTTGCGGGTTAAAGAAATTCATTCCTTCACCAGCTTACCATGCGTTGCATTTCCTTTTGCATCTTTTACGGTATAAAAATAAATGCCGGGATGAAGAGAGGAAATATTTATTTTTTGCGAGGTGGATAACGCTGGCAATGTACGTTTAAAAATATTTTTTCCGTTCATGTCGGAGAATTCAAAAATTCCGCTGGTGTTTTGAGGCAATGAATAAGAAACGGTAATGTCATTCATTGCCGGGTTTGGAACAATGCTGAGATCAGCTGATCCCAGCGGGAGCCTTGCAGGCACGGGGGAAAAAGCATACACATAAGGCCATGATAAAGAATCCCAGGTACAGGCCGACTGCAAAGTAAAACATAGCTTATAGGTCTGACCGGGGGACAGATTTGTTATTCCGTTATTTGCAAAAACATTTCCTGATTGAATAAACACACAGGTTGAATTGTACAGGGAATAAGTAAATATAAGAGTATTCCCCGGACTGCAATAAGAATTAACAATCTGCTGCAAGTAAACTGTATCATTCGGAGCCGTAAAAGAATAACACCTTGTCTGAATGTCAAAATTATTCACAGGCGGCTGCAAATCAAAGGCCGGACATGATGCTTTTACCTGGTTGGCTGTTGGCGGATTAGGGCCTGTCAGTGCGCATATCGGACCGCAGATGTCAGCACACGTTATACATGATGCGGGATGCCCGATTTTAATGCCATAGCGATTATACAAATTTGAATTACAGATAGTATTGTTGCGAAAAGCAAGCTGCACGACATAGGTTGAACCCACATTTAACCCGGTTAACTCTAATTTACTAAGAAAATTAGAATTGTTTGCCGGGAAATAATTCAAACATGCCACCGGGTTGGTTGGTAGATTGATGCTTGCCGGGTAAACTGCCATTGCGAAAGAGGTTGGGCATACAAGGTAACTGGGTTTAACTGCAATCCACATGGACGACTGATCGGCAAAAAATGAAAACCACACTGTATGATCCGGTGCCGGGTTAAAGCAGCCTGTGTATTCACCCGGTTGGAGAGTTGCACCTCCCAAACCGCTGTACACATAATTCGTCCCGGGAATAAGCGTGTGACCCGGATTCAGGGCAGCGCTGTAATTATCGTTGTGCGGATGCAGCCTTATGGCCTGGTCCGGGAGAATTTCATTCTCTATAACAGGCTCTTCCCATTTTTCAGCAACTCCTTCATTGCAAATCGTCAGCCGGGGTTGCAGCATTTGAGATGAATATTTGCCGGATTTTTGAGACTGGGCAAAACTATTTTGAGATGAAGCTATGATAAAAGCAATGGCAAGAATAATAAGATTCAGCACGGGTACAGGTATTAATGAAGCCGGGAATTTTAATAAAAATGTTTTCATTTGAAACGGGTTTAGGTAAAGGTAATTTTTTTATGAAACAATATTATGAAAAAATTTTCATTCTCTATGCTCCCGCCAAAATGTTTTTTAATCAGCGTTTATTTTTACCTGCAGGATAGAAGATGCAATGGGGCGCTTTACGATTGATTCATCGTTTCGCAAAAATTGCAAAGACTATGGCAGGACAAAATATGATTAACAGAAGCTTCGCTTTATATACAGGATTGTATTAGCAGCCCACTTCAAAAAGGAGCTGTTGATAAAAAGTTGATGATCGTAACTAAATGTTTTTTACTTTTAATATTATTTTAACAAACAAAAAATATAACATCATGAAAACAAAAACATTTATTGCAACAACATGCTGCTTTATGGCAGCTTACCTGAATGTAAGCGGACAATCATGGTCTTTAACTGGAAATGCAGGCACCAGTGCTGCTGACAATTTTATCGGAACCACCGATAACACGGCATTTAAGATCCGCACGAATGATAATGTGAGGATCATAGTAACCGGAAACGGTAATATAAAAATCGGGGCGGGAACACCGGCAAGCAAACTTGATGTAAGCGGAACAATTACTGCCACAGGAGGAAACTCGGACAACTGGAATTCCGCTTTCGGATGGGGTAATCATGCATCCGCTGGCTATATAACTTCAGAAACTGATCCTCAGGTGGGGGTATTAGCGCTAAACCGTGTTCCACGCTGGGATGGAATTTCCCTGATCAACGGTTCGCTTTATGATAACGGTACGCGTATAGGAATAGGAACTGCGACACCCTTGTTTCTTTTGCATGCTCAATCATCAACAGAACTGCGCACCGCTTATTTCTATAACACTACTTCTTCAGCATCTACAACATTCGGAATTTATTCAGGAGCATTCGGAACCGGAAGCGGAGACAAGCGCGGGGGAAGCTTTGACGCCAGTGGCGGAACAGGTATCAATACAGGAATAAAAGGATTTGCATCCGGAGGAGCAACTAACTATGGCGTGTATGCAGAAGCTTCGGGAACAGGAACAAATTATGCAGCTTATTTTCCTAACGGAAATGTATATGCAAGTGATTTAGTCGGTATAGGAATTACGAATCCAAGCTATCCGTTACATGTTTCCAATTCTACCGCTTCCCGTTCAGGATATTTTACAAATACATTTAATTCAGCTTCGACAACATACGGTGTATATGCCAATACAACCAGCGCAGGAGCAGGAAGCGGATATGGGGTTTACGGCTCTGTAACAGGAGCAGGTGGTATTAATTATGGAATCAGGGGATTTGCTACCGGAGGCAGTGGCAATTATGGTGTGTATGGTTTTGCCGATGGTGGTTCTGCAACCACGCCTGCTTATGGTGTATATGGAACTGCTTCCGGATCGGAAAATTATTGGGCAGGATATTTTAATGGCACTACCTATTCTGCAACATTGCGCATAGGCACTACGGATGCTGCTTCAGGATATATAGTTTCTGTTGGCGGAAAGATTATCTGCGAAGAGGTGAAAGTTGAATTAGAAGCAAACTGGCCCGACTATGTTTTTAATGATAACTATAAATTAAAATCATTAGATGAACTTGAAAAATCAATCAAAGAGAATAAGCATTTGCCCGGAATGCCGTCAGCAAAAGATATTTCAGCACAAAAAGGTTTTCATGTCGGAGAAATGCAAAGTAAATTGCTTGAGAAAATAGAAGAACAGGCTTTGTATATCCTGCAGCTTAAAAAAGAAATTGATGAAATAAAAACTGCAATGGTAAAAAGCAATAATGAATAACAGAAGCAAATTATGATATTGTTTTATTTATTCAAATCTCAAAAAACAGATCAGATGAAAAAAATATATAAAATACCAAAACTGTTATTGATTGCAATCATCTTTACAGCACCTGTATATGCTCAGACAGGTCAGCAAACAACTAATAACAATCCACAGTCTTTAAAGCATAGATTTTGCCCTCCTGATGAAATGGACCAGGAACAATACAATGCTTATCGCCAGAGTGTAATTGATCAGCGGGCAACGGGTAGAATTACATTAGCAAATACCTATAATATACCTGTTCAATTGCATATTCTTCGCACTACAGGCGGTACAGGCGGATCCACGCAGGAAGAAGTGGAGGCTGAACTGGCAGCAGCAAATGTAAAATTTGCCACCCTCGGAATGGAATTTTTTCAATGCCAGCCTGTTCATTATATTAATAATACTACATGGTACAACACGGTATTTGATTTTGAATGGGAGAGTTATTGCGGGCAAACGACTGCTGAATACCTGATGGCAAATGCTAACAACGTTACCAATGTGCTGAATATTTACTGGGTGAATACAGATGGATGGAACTGGTCGGTAGGTCCATCGGGTCTTGCAAATTGTCATGACTGGATCATTATGAACAATGATGATATAGGAACAGACTGGCTGCTGGCTCATGAAGTAGGTCATTATTTTAATTTGAAACATACACATCAGACAAGAAAAGATACCGCCAATGTGACTATAAAAGAAAACATAACACGCAGCATAATTAACTCCTGCTATAATTGCACTACCGAAGGAGATTTGTGCTGTGATACTCCTGCTGATCCCAATGACTGGAGCGGCTGTAATGTTGTTATCGGAAATACAGATGATTGTCCGGCTTCAAATTATAATCCTGATGAGCAGAACCTGATGAGCTATGCTAATGGCTGCCAGGTTTATTTCAGCAGTGACCAGATAGACCGCATGGTGTATGCTGCTGTTAATTTGCGTGATTATCTGGATTGCCCTTATCTTTCCAATTGCAATGCTTCTTTCACTCTTTCGGGCACGCAGGTATCAAACTATTCATACCAGGCATCCGATTTCATTACTTCAACCCGCACAATTAATCCCGGTGTGCTTTCAGCGTATGATGCAGAAAATGAAATTACACTCAATGTCGGATTTACTGCAACAGCAGGATGCCATTTTACCGCGCGTCTCGAAGGCTGCTGGGGCCCGCTGACTTACAGAACAGGGAAAGAACCTGTCACTGCTGAGCAGGCAGGCGATTTTAAAGGGAAAAAATTACAGGCGTTGCCGAATCCTTTTAATAAAACGCTGGAAATTAAAATTAATTTACCGGAGGAAAAACCAGTTACGCTTTCTCTCTGTGATGTTGCAGGAAGGATTATAAAAGAAATCCTTTACAGTGAAAAAATTCAGCAGGGTATTTTCAGTGTTGAAATTGAAACCGGCAACATGTTGCCCGGGGTTTATTTTCTGAAATATTCAGACAATGAATATGCAGAAACAATTAAAATGGTGAAAACGGAATAGGAAGTTAAGCCCGTTAATAAAAATCCGGCAGAACATGTAAGCCGACAGGTGGATTTAAAAAAATTTGCTTGCTATAACTTCTTTGACATAATGACAGATTACCGATTTTTATCATCTTATTCATTATTAATAAGAAAGCCTTTCGTTTAGTCGCATCAACTCTTCTTTTAGTCGCTTCATCTCTGCTTTTAATCATTTCAACTCTTCTTTTAGATATTTCAACTCGACTTTTAGTCACATCAACTCATCTTTTAGTAATTACAACTCAACTTTTGGTGATTGCAACTCTGCTTTTGGTCACTACAACCTCGCTTTTATATTCTTTGCCTTCACTTTTCCTTTCTTTAATTTTGCTTTTTCTCACCTTTGATGAACTTTTTGTATCTTCAACCTTACTTTTGGTTTCTTGAACCGTGCTTTTCATATCTTCAATTCTGCTTTTGCATTTTTAAGGTCTGCTTTTAGTCACCATGGCTCTGCTTTTGATGACCGTGCCTGCACTTTTGTCAACCATGTCTTTGCTTTTCGTGACCATAAATCCACTTTTAGTCATCGTGGGTCAGCTTTCTCTGACCATCAACAATCTTTTAGTCACCATGGCTTTGCTTTACGTGTCCGTCAATTCACTTTTGGTCATGGGGGCTCATCCTTCTGTGACCATCCGTATTCTTTTCATCACCATGTCTTTGCTTTTAATGATCATCACTATGCTTTTCGTAACCTTCTCTCAGCTATTGATTGTCATTACAATGCTCTTTGTGACTATAGTTTTGCTTTTACTGATCTTAGATATGCTTTTAATAATCGCAAGTTTGCTTTGCGTGACCTTGTTTTTGCTTTTTAAAAATCAATCTGTTTGAATGAATTTAACATTCCTGAACCCCCGTTGAAAAAGTCACAGAATAATGCAACGGAAAAATTCAAAATAAAAAGTTCTTCTATAAGTTCTTCACCCATCCTCGTCTCTTGCGCACATGCCATGCCCGTCACACGATGACGAAAGGGAGACGAGTACCGAAGGGGGGTTAATAGTTTTTTTTATCTAAACAGATTCTAATTAATTCTCTCTCAATATCTGTTTCTTTTCCCTGCCTACTATGCAAAAATCTTTGATTGTCAAAAATAAGTAGATCATTATTTTCCCATGTATGAATTATCTTATTACCTTCCTTTATAATACTAAATATTTTATTTGTTATTTCTGATATTTCACGGAGAGTTGGATATTCTTTTGCTTCAATACTTTTACGTGGTCTTATAAAAGCTCTATCTCCCAATATAATTAATATTTCGTTTGTCCATTTGTGTATTTGTATTAAATTATTTTCTATATCTTCTCCATTTCGGTTAACAAATACAAGAGATAGCTTGTTCAACAGGCTTCTTTTTTCGACAATTAATTTTGAAAAACTATTTCCATCAATAAATGTAGTATGATTAATTTGTTTACCTTTTGTTTTACAGTATAAAAATACTAGCGAAGGAATATTATTTTGATTATACAAACCATCTGTATGAAAATCAAAAAATCCAGATTGCTTAGAATAATCTGCGGAATTAATTCCTAAATCTTTAATGATCGTAAATGGACCTTCAAAGGAATTGATAATCTTGAAAAATGTAAATTCGGATACTTTATCAATAAAAAGCTTGAGATCAAGATCAACATTATAATGCAGAAAACATCCACTTTCAGATGTGTTAATTGATCTTATCTTTTCAAAAAGTTCATTTGTTGAAATCATTTAATGATTTGCTTCTTAAAGGTTGAGATTTATGAGGTTATACAAGGAAGTTTATCAAGTAAATCCTTGCGGATTATGGATAGTTTATTTCTCAGTTCCTCAACCCTATTTTTGAGGACTTCATTCATTTCCGGAACTCTAACCGTAAATTCTTTGATGTAAGTATCATTTAGATTATATTTTTCAAGTATGCTTATGTTATCTGAAAAATTATTTGTGTCCAAGCGAACAAGCATATTTAAGCAAAACATATATTCTAAAATTGGAACTCTAACAGCAATGCTTTTTGAAAAATTAATTAAATTTATATTTCGGTAAATTGTTCTATCAAGGTGATAAACATTAATTTTTGTAAATATTACATTTTCAATTTTGTCTATAATATTCATTTTATTGGGAACAAGATGTAAATAAAATTTATTTTTATAGACCACTTTAGAAGCCACTTCATTATATTCAAAAGTTAGATTTGCATCGGAATCGCAAATTTTTACTATCTTGAGGATGTCATCTTCTTGAAGTAAAATGTCCAAATCATTTGGAAGTCTATGAAAATATTCTAAATAAGTTTGAATCCCTGTACTCCCCATTACAATATATTGAATATTTAAAGAATCTAAGGTATTTATAAAATATTCTATAGCATTTCCGATCTCCACGTCAAAAGATTTACGGCTTATAATATGTTTAATATGATGGTTGAAATCTCCCATTTTTTTAGTTTTTAATGTTGATCCATCCATTAATATGAGGATAAATTTTAGTAAAATCCTGCTCTTTGTCTAATTTAATCACTAAATCATTATCATATATTTCAGCGTTTTTTGTGAAATCAGAAAATAATTCCCTCAAATTTTTTACTTTTTCATTTAAAGCGAAATAACCGAGTAGCTTTTTTGAAATTCTATGGAATGGTATTTTCCTTGATTTGGCCATTCCAATAACGGAAAGAATTTTCTGTTCAGGCGAAAACTTAATGTCAGGAATATCAATATGCCCTAGTTGTAAACGTGTTAGAAAGTCACGCATTGCGGTATTTGCTATCATTTTAGAAGAATTTAGAAACAAATCATAAGTGGGATAGCTGCTCTGTGCAAAGATAAAAATGATTATTGGGAAATTCGGAGAGACAGGACGTTCTAAAAAAGGAAGAAAGGGAGTATAAAAGTCGAAAGATGCTTTGTCAAACTCATCAAATATAACCAATTTGACTGTGTTTTCATTGCTTGCTGATGAATTGATTTCTTTAAAAGACTTAAATAAATCCTCATCGGTTTTAATTTGTGTTCCTATTGTATAATAGAGTTGAACAAATGACTTATTATATTTTTGAGAAATGCTTTCAATATCATTTGAAATTTGAATCGCTAGTTCAGATTTTCCTTGCCCAGGAGAACCACTTAGTAACATAGAACTTAAAGTTGGTTTTTTTAAAAGTGATGGTTTAGAAATAAATGAATTTAATGAAGAAGCTATAGAATTGTAAATCGCTGTAACACTTTCATCATAAAAATAATTTCCTATTCTTGCATTGTTAAGTGATATCTCTTCTTTGCTAATAATTTTCATCGTTTCTTCTATATTATAAAAATTTAAAGCTTCATAAAGAACTATTAATTTACTCTGTAAAAATTTGATAGAATCTTTGGGTTGAGATTTGATTATAATGTTAATATCGGCTGCTACTTTTGATTTAAGAAGCTTAATAGTTTTTTCTGGAATGTAAGGAGAAATATCATTTTTCAACAGCCTAATTGCATTTATTGCAATCCAAGTTTTCTCATTGTATGCTGAATCTATTTCAGGAACAATATTGGTATAATCAATATCTGTTCTTGGGGAAAAGGCAATTTCAGAGGTTGATAATAAATGTTTAAGAATTTTGTTTAATTCGGTTTTATTATTTCGAAGCCATTGATCCTCAGCTTCACTAAAAATTGTGTTGACAGCCCACCAACAATGCCTTGGAGGCTGAATATAACCATTCTTTTTTAATTCATGCTGCAATTGAGAAAAGACAAAATTTAAAATAGTATTAATTACTTTTTTATTACTTCTATCTGTATCTTCATATAATGTCCTCAGAACAACTCGTAAATCAGTTTCCTTTAAACTGGATTTATAAATATTTAAGCGATGTCCAATTAAGGCATCTGCAATTAAAGATACTGTTTTAATATGCTCATAATTATCTCTGTACTTATTCAATAATTTGAACAATGATTCAAAATTAGAGCTTAAACGATCTAAAATAGCAGATCGAAATGGATGATTGTATATGTCATCAATAGTTGCAATGTAAGCTCCAATTCTGTTTGATAAAAGATATAATAACGGTTGGGTTAAATCTGAGTCATTTTTTATTAGAGTACTAAGTGCCTTTTTTATTTTTTTTTGTGATGGGAAATGTAAATATCGATGTAGGTCACTATCCAATTCCAATAATTTTATAATCCAATCTGCCATTGAATCTAAGTTTTCTATTCCGAATACTTTTTCGGATAAATTCAGGAGTAGTTTTTCAGATTCTAGTATTTCTTTTTGAAGAATTATTTTATTCATAGGGGATAAGGTTCAATAAATGGAATCAATTTTAACATAAATATCATAAAACCCATTACCAGACAAGTTTCAGAGTTCCCGATGGTTTTACTTATTTCGTCAACACCTGTTCTATTCATTTCTTTGGTATATTCTTTCCTTTCGCTAAGTGCAGGTTTCTGTCACAAGGATTGAAACCTGTCAGGAGAATTCCTTCCTAACACGATGGAAGATCCACGAGGATGGAGAAGGTCAGTTGTAAATTAATTTTTGTTTTTTTAAATTTTATTTTTTAATTATCCCTGCAATTTCTCATTCACAGTTAATGATACTATCCTTATCCTCGCCTTTATTTTCACACCAACTGCTAATATCTTTTACATAAGCGGTCTTCCATTTGCTGCCTTAGTGCAAACAGTGCTCCTGGGTTATAAACGGATTTCTTCTCCGTCACGAAAACGTGTCTTTAGTTTTTTTTCAGCATGTCCTGGCGATTTGAAAACCTCAATTAACATCTTTAACGCATCTGAAGCCAAGCCATGGAGCACCGTTTATAGTATCGCCCGGAGCCCAACGGAAGGAGCACATTGTATAGGCCCCTTTATTAAGATAACTGCCTCCGCGCATGCACATTGTTCCGTTAAACCATTTTCCTGTTGTCATTTCATAGACATTACCCGCCATGTCAGAAACTTTATATGGACTATTGCCTTTTTCAAATGAGCCTACATTTACAGGAGTAAATTTTTCCTGCTTTACTCCATTGTAATAGTCACTTTCATCTTTGTCTCCCCAGGGCCATAGCCTTCCTTCGGTACCTCTCGCTGCTTTTTCCCATTCTTCTTCGGTGGGCAATCGTTTTCCTGCCCATTTCGCATAAGCTCTTGCATCAGGCCAGCCAATATTGTTTACCGGTACAAGTGGGTTTTTAGCAGCGTTGGATTTATTAAACTTTTCAGGAGTTTTATGTTGTGATGAATTTAAAAAAGCGAGAAACTGTTTATTAGTCACCTCATATTTATCTATCCGGAATGCGCTTAGCGTTATGGTCCGTTGTCTTTCGAAATGATCATAAATAAAACCGGAATCATATTTTTTCTTCATCCTGCTTATTTGCTCACGGCTCAGGCCATAAATGAATTCTCCTGCAGGGATTAAAATCATTTCTTCTTCTCCCCGGTTGCTATCAGATGCAGAAAGGGTTCTGCAACCGGAAACATTCTGAAAAAGCATACACAGATCCAGCATTAAAATGAAAGCCGTAAGAAATGCAGTTTTGATAATCATAAGATTTATTTCTTTATTTTTTATTGTCCTTTAATTGATATATGGAGGCCTGTTGGGCAAATGAACAGTATTATATTCCCACTAAACTTTTAATAAACCCGTAATTACTTGCTATGTAAATGACATAGACAGCAAGCATTGATATCCCGATAATCCATTCTAAAATGATAAATACCTGCATCCTGTCATTGAATCGAAAATAGTCTGTCGGATAACGAGGATTGACAAAAATGACTGTGCTTAACCATAGTGATTGAAAAAACAATAAAAACTCTCTTGTCGGTTTTGCCTTCTTATGTATGTCATTGATGTCTGACATAGCGCCTTCTTTTTTTGTTTTCTCATCAATATATCCGATCACTTCCTTCCTGAAACCTAAATAATATACCAGGGAAAATAAAAACAGGACTATAAAAATCAATTTGAAAAACTGGCTGCCCCCTTTGTATCCATGATTTACGGTATAGAACAGGAAACCAAGGAATGCGGAATCATACCAATGTTTTGCATTCTTGCGGTCATATTCTGCCATAATGAAGTCAATTTTACCGGCTGCTCCTTTTCTTACCTCTTCAAGAACATCAGACTGGCTTAATATTTTTCTCTTCAATTCCCTCATGGCATGAACTTGTTCTCCAAGGGGGGCATCGGGAGATGTATTTGTAAAATCAAAATTTATTTTTTCAATATTTTCAATCGGTATCTCCTGCCTTGCTATAAAATTTTCATCTAAAGCTATCGTGGTATTCTCATCAAAATTTGATTTGTAACAAAGTCCCGGGTATTTCGTTAAAGTGGAATCTATACGTTTCGCTAAGTATACGCTGTCGGGATCAGGGATATAAAAACACGTATTTCCTATTACATATTCCGGTAACTGAAATTCGTCAAGAATTTCTTCAATGTCTTTTTCAGGCAAATAATTTTTAGAAAAATTAATACCGGAAAAATCCATAAAGCCGCTACCGCGCAAATTCAGAAGTTCTACATATTTGGACATCCTTGATTTATTAAATGTAAGATATTTCCTGCACTTTATATAGTTAAAGGTGGCATTGTTATTAAAAGATGTTGACGAAAACCTAACGGAGTCGTTACATGTAGAGTTTTTGAACTGAAAATCATAATTGAAAGTATTGCCTGCAAAATTTAACTGCTTTTCAAAATGGCAGTTTATTATCGATACTTTAAATTGAAAATCATTATTTTCTTCCGAAAGCACATAGGAATTCCCTGGTACAACTGATGAACCGGTATTATTGACATTTGCAAACATTACCACGGCATTCATGGTGTCATTGGTTAAATTGAAATTACAGCGGATTTTATTTCCATAAAAAATAAAAGGAGCTTTTAGATTTGAAGAAGAAATTTCAAATGAACCTCCGTCAAACCAATCTAGCAGTTCATTATTAAATTCACAA
>DATEMK010000268.1:0-15564 GCA_035275625.1 Bacteroidia bacterium | reverse complement strand
AATCGGGACTCCGCTTCGCTACGTAAACCTTCACGCCCTCGGATGAAACTGCAAAATAGCAGAGCGTAAATAATCACGGTCGAGGTGAGTATAAATTTCCGTGGTGGTAATGCTTTCATGGCCGAGCATTTCCTGCACAGCACGAAGGTCGGCTCCGCCTTCAATAAGGTGTGTTGCAAAAGAATGACGGAATGTGTGCGGGCTTACCCGTTTTTTTATTCCGCAAATTTTTACCTGGTCTTTGATGATATAAAAAACCATTACGCGCGTAAGCCTGGCTCCCCTCCTGTTCAGGAAAACAATGTCTTCACTGCCGGGCTTAATTTTTAAATGATTGCGGTAAGATTCCTGGTAAGTTTTTATTTGTTTAATGGCAGAGCTGCCAATGGGAACCAACCGTTCTTTGTTTCCTTTCCCGATTATTTTCAGCAAACCCAAATCAAGAAACGTGGAAGATAGTTTCAGGTTCACCAATTCAGAAATCCGCAAGCCGGAACTGTACAAAGTTTCGAGCATGGCTTTATTGCGTTCACCTTCGGGCTTGCTCAGATCAATGGAATCAATTATTTTATTTACCTCCTCAACGGATAAAAAATCAGGAAGCTTTCTACCGAGCTTTGGCGATTCGATTAATTCAGTGGGATCAGTATTCACAACATTTTCAAGGAGCAGGTATTTATAAAATGCTTTGATGCCTGAAATCATCCGCGCCTGCGAACGTGCGCTCATGCCCAGCTCGTTCACCCATTGGATAAATCCTTTGAGATCGGCTGAAGAAATTTTTTCAGGCGTCCGCGAAAGCTGTTTTGCTTCGGTATATTGAAACAGTTTCACTACATCGTGCTCATATGCTTCAAGAGAATTTCCTGAAAGTGATCTCTCCAACTGAAGGAAGGAGCGGAAACCGTTTATGTAAGGAGACCAGGACATTAGGCAGTTATTGAGTTATTCAGTTATTGAGTTATTCAGGTTATTTTGTTTCAAAGTAAATTCAAATTGCCAATGGCTTTTTTATTTGTTTTGTAAATTATTAACGTATGGGTATTAAAAAGTATTTTTGAAGTGGTGCATTAAAACGTATGATTCAATCCTAAATCGTACATCGTAAATCGTACATCAAAATGACTATCTGCATTGTTAACGGGCCTAACCTGAACCTGCTTGGTAAAAGAGAAACGGATATTTACGGGGTAAAAGATTTTGAAACGTATTTTAATGAATTGAAAAAAAAATATCCCAATGTAAACCTGGAATATTTTCAAAGCAACGTGGAAGGCGAGCTGATTAATTACCTCCACGAAAAAGGGTTTTCTGCAGACGGCATTGTTTTAAATGCTGGCGGGTACACACATACTTCTGTTGCCATTTCAGATGCTGTGGCTGCAATAAAAACCCCGGTGATTGAAGTGCATATTTCAAATATTTTTGCAAGGGAAGATTATCGCCATGTATCATTGCTTTCCAAAAACTGCAAAGGAATTATTTCAGGGTTGGGATTGCATGTTTATGAGCTGGCTGTGAAAGGGTTTGAAGTTTAAAGTTTAAAGTTGTTCCAATTTCAAACCTGGGAACCTTTTTGCTATCTTTGATTTAAACTTTGCCCCCTATGAAAAAAATCTTTCTGTTTTTTTCTTTTCTTACAATCGCATCAATTTCTGAAGCGCAGTATTGGATGCAAACAGGTGGCAGCACAACTATTGATGAAGGGATGGATGTTGCCTCAGACAGCAATAACAATACTTATACAGCAGGGTATTTTACTTCAGTACTGACCATGGATGGAAATAATCTGACAGCATCAGGACTGTCTGATATTTTTATTGTAAAAACTGACAGCATAGGAAAAATTTTATGGCTTAAAAGCGCAGGCGGATTAAATATTGACAAAGCATTGTCTATTGATGCTGACGCATCGGGAAATATTGTTGTTACCGGTCTGTTTTATGCTTCTGCTGATTTTGACGGGCAAATGATTACCTCATCCGGGCAGCAGGATATGTTTGTTGCCAAATACGATTCCTCCGGAACACTGCTTTGGGTCCGGAAAGCGGGCGGTACAGAAGGTGATGCCGGAAACGGAGTTGCTTTTGATCCTGCGGGTAATGTAATCGTTACGGGAGAATTTTCAGACACGTGTGCTTTCGGCACCACTATTCTTACAAGCGCTGATGGATCTATTGATGTGTTTACCGCCAAGTATGACAGCAACGGAAATTTACTATGGGCGAAAAAGGGTTCAGGATTATATACTGACCGCGGAACAGATGTTTCAACTGATGCAACAGGAAATATTTATGTTACCGGGATGTTCAGCGACACTGTTACATTCGACAATGTTCATAATAATGCGATGCACAATGCACTATTTCTGATTAAATACAATCCGTCAGGGACAGAACTATGGTTTCGATGGATGGGAAGCGCATCGGTAACCGCAATAGGAGGAATTGCAGTGCATAACAACAGAGTAAACATTACAGGGAATTTCAGCGGAACTTTATTTTTATTCGGAAATTCAGGCAACCCGACATTAAACGGTGCACATCCTAATAATATTTTTGTGATCCGGTATAACCTGGCGGGAAACCTTATATGGAAACATGCTGACGGATCTGAAAGCGAGGTAACCGCCCAGGCAATAACCACAAAAAATAACGGGGAAGTTTTGATTGCTGGAAACTTTAAATGCCGGTTCTCTGATTTTTCGGCTCAATACGGAGCAGGAATTTTTTGCAGTGTAGGATATTGGGATACTTATATAGCGTCCTATAATAATTCAGGAGACTGGCAATGGTCGAGGCAATTTGGCGGAAAGCAGGACGATTATGTATATGGGATTTCTGTTATTCGTGATTCTATTGTTTCTTCCACCGGAAGCTTTAATGAAAATTTTGTTTCCCCGGTCAACCCGGCTTCCTTTATACCTCATGGCGCAGTTTCATTTTATGATACCCAATTCGGCAACTATTGTTCAGATACCAACTATGGAAATTATATCAGGTACCTTTCTTATGGCAACAGCGATATATTTATAAACACTAATGTTGATTTAAGCCGTCAGCCGTATGATTATTTTGAAAGATCAGGGACTGTTTGCAGCCGCCCCTTTAATGATATTTGCGTTGTCCGGTATGGAGGTTCCGCTTGTGTTGATTCCGTTATCAGCTGCGGAATAGATAGTTTAGAAGTTAATCTGCATCAAGTAGACAGTGCATTAAGACCTGCTTTTTCATATTTATGGAATACATCGGCCACAGCTAATACATTACCTGTGTTTGTTTCGGGATATTACAGTGTTAGTGTCACGAGTTATGATGGTTGTTTTTCAAACACAGACAGCGTTTATTTTTTAATGAATCCTGTTCCTCCGATACCCCTTATTACGGATAGCAAAGGAATTAATATTGATGCTATGGGTACGAGCCCTCTCTTCCTATGCCAGCCCGATTCTGTTCTCCTGACCTGTACAAATGTTGGAGTTAATAACGTGCAATGGTCAGGGTTTCCGGCAGGTCAAAACCCGGTTTGGGTATATTCGACAGGAACCTATTCCGTTACATTTACAAATTCTTATGGGTGTTTGGAAAGCAATTTTATTGAAATTTTCTTCGACTCTGTTCTTAGCTTCCCTCCTGTTATACCAAAGCTTATTTGCGAGGAGGATACCGATAATAATGACAGTATTATGGTTTGCCTTGGTGACGCATTTCACATATTTGTTTATGATTCGATAACAAACCCGCTGGGCATGGATGTCGCGTTCCCGGGATTATATGCCGCAGAATGGGATGTGATACCTGTAGGGCCATTGGCGTATTCCGCTGCTACAATAGCTGAAAATACCAATACGTTCATTACTATCCAGCCCGGTGACTTTGATTTTTTAATAAAAGTTTGGGTCATCCGCGGAAATATATGCTTGTTCGATTCAGTATATGTTGAAATGACACTTCATGTAACTATAAACCCGGCTCCATCAGGTTTTATAAATGTAACCATTACAGGGCCTGCAGATATTTGTCCGGGCATAAGCACTATGTTAATTGCTCAACCCGACAGTGTTGATTTTCTTTGGTCAACTTCTGAAACAAATGACACTATTTACGTTACCCAGCCTGGTACGTATAATGTATCAGCCTTTGAACCGGTCATTAATTCTTTCGGATGCACGGGCGCATATACCGGTTCTGCAGCTCACAGCCTTACAGGGTATACGCAACCGGTTGTCTACATTCCTTCTAACGGTGTAATATGCCCGGGTGATTCATTAGAATTAATCTGCACTGGAACAGGCATATTTAACTGGCAGGGACCGAATGGATATGCAGGTAATCAATGGTCCATCTTTGTGAACATTCCCGGTTTTTATTATTGCATTGAAACTGTTGGGCCGGGATGCGACCTGGTTTCTAATACCATTGAGGTATTTCAATACAGCACTCCTTTTTTGGATGCATTTCCCAATACAGCCGTTTGCTATAATGACAGCGTATTGCTTACCGTAATTGCGGGTCCGGGAAGCACTATTCAGTGGCTGCCTCCCCTGTCAGGAAATGCTTCCACCCAGGTGATTTATACAGCCGGCACTTATTACTGCGATGTAACGTCCTGCGGAATTATAACTTCTTTATCTTATACAGTTGTGCAATACCCTGCACCGGCAACGCCTGTGATCACATTCATTTCGCCTGATCTTGTCTCAACATCAGCTGTAAGCTACCAATGGTTTTTTAATGGCTCGCTGATTAACGGTGCAACTTCTCAAACTTATACTCCATTACAAAACGGTTCATATACGGTTGAAATAACTGACAGTAATGGCTGCACTGCAATGTCGCTTTCATATTTTTATTCCGATGTGGGATTTCCGGAATTATACCTGAATGAATTTACTATTTCACCAAACCCCGCGAATTCTTCTATGCAAATCATTTTTACTTCGGAAAATTTTATTGAAGGAAAAACAATTATCCGCCTCAGGAATATTTTAGGTGAGGAGCTTTTGAAAATTAAGGCTCATAAGAAAGAAACAATTTATTTAAGAAGTTTTTCAAACGGAATGTACTTTGTTGAGATTGTCTCTGAAAATAAAGTATTAAAACGGAAGATCGTGATCAGTCACTGATCAGAGAATTCAATGTTCAACGTTATGGCAACTTTGAACTTCCGGATTTAGTTCAGCATCACCGGCATCACAAGCATTAATACATCCTCATTCACTGACTTGTCTGTTTTCATCGGGCTGATTAAACCTGCGCGGTTGGGCAATGACATTTCCATATTGACTTCAGAAGTGCCAATGTTGCTCAGCATGTCAATCATAAAACGCGCATTGAAAGCGATTTCCATATCTGCACCGTTGTAATCGCATTTTAAACGCTCATTAGCTTCATTGTTGAAATCAACATCTTCAGCAGAAATTTGTATTTCACTGCCGGTGATTTTGAATTTTACCTGGTGAGTTGTTTTGTTTGAAAAAATAGAAACACGTTTGATGCTGTTTAGAAAAGATTCTCTTTCAATGGTAAGCTTGTTCGGATTGTCGAGTGGTATGACAGCTTCGTAATTCGGATAACGCCCGTCAATAAGACGGCAGATGAGATGGAAATTATCAAACGTGAAAAATGCATTGGCTTCGTTGTAATCAATTTTCACTTTGACATTTTCTGACGGAAGGCACGTTTTTAAAAGATGCAATGGTTTTTTCGGAATGATAAAAGCGGTTGCAGATTTTGATTTGGTGTCCGTTCTTGTGTAACGTACCAGCCGGTGTGCATCGGTGGCAACGAAAATAATATTTTCAGGGCTCAGCTGGCAATAAACTCCTGACATTACCGGGCGCAATTCATCGTTTCCTGTAGCAAAAACTGTTTTATTGATGGCTTCAGCCAGCACTTCGGAAGGCAACTCGATACTGGAGCTTTTTTCAATGACCGGAATTTTGGGAAATTCTTCTCCATCCTGCCCGGTGAGCTTATATTTTCCGAAATCAGAGCTGACTTCTACCTGGAGCGTTTTTTCTTTAATGGAAAAAGTGAGCGGCTGTTCAGGAAATGTTTTCAGTGTATCAAGCAGTATGCGGGCAGGAATAGCGATCTTGCCATTATCTTTTGCTTCTACCTTAAGCGTTGTAATCATGGTCGTTTCAAGATCAGAGGCGGAAATAGTAAGTTCTCCGCCATTGATTTCAAATAAAAAATTTTCAAGAATTGGCAACGGGCTGTTGGTGTTTAAAACTCCGCTGATTGCCTGGAGCTGCTTTAAGAGTGCTGAGCTGGATACTATGAATTTCATGGGGGAAAGAAGTTATTGGTTAATTGTTATTCGTTATCTGTTAATCGTGAACCCTGTGTCGTAAATTGATCTGGACAAATATAATTTTTAAATCCGTATTAATTAAGAATGTGAATAACTACTTGTTGTTTTTTGCCGCAGGCGTTATTAAAAAATCAGAAGGTTTTTTGAAAAATTTTCCAAAAGCATAATACTGCAGCACTTTAAGACCACTTTCGTTATTCACTTGTGCAAACATCTTGTCAGGATCAAATTGCATTTGTTCTCCGGCCGCATTTTCATACATTCCTTTGCTTTTTTCGGTAACTGGCATACGGAACATTTTAACGGAGGTGGTTTTGTTTTTCGTATCGGTAACTGTGAGGATTCTGAACGGGCCTGCAGATTTTATCGAATCTAAATATTCTTTTGAACTGCGGCTTTCTACTTCGTAATTCAGATTGGTAAAACCAGCCATATAATGCTGAATCTTATTTTGCTCCGCACCGGCAACGGGGCTCTTATCGCTGTAATTGGAGAGCAGGAAATCTCCGTTTGACTGCCGGGTAATCATGATGGAGTTTTGGGGTTGTTCCATATCCTGTGAAATTACGGATGAAATATTTTCAATGCCCACGTCAAAAACCAAATGCTGTTTCCATTCATCTTCGTCAAGAATAAAACGTGTGGTGAGGTAACCGTCAAAACCGGGAATAAAAAGGACAAATGGAACCGAAGAATTTTCCAGGTACATGAAGGTACCGAGCATATCCTGTGTAGCGCTTCCGACATAATATGTTTTAAACAACTTGCCATTCTGATAAATTTCAACTTTGCGTCCTTTGGCAGAAAGTTCTTTCATGATCGTGTTATAAGCAGCTTTAGCAACGGGGCTGCGCACTTCCATGTTTTTCATTGTCAGTAATAATGTATTTATGGCATCCTGGCGTGCAGGGGATTTTCCGTTTACCGTCCACTTCCCGGCATTTACTCTTTCCACAGATACAGCATGGCCGAATTTATCGGCAATAAAAATTTTTGAAATGGCAGCTGTATCTGCAACAGCAAAATTTTTAAGCTCCTCCCGGATGGTTCCTTTCCTGCTGTTGGCTATAAAATAACCTGCTATTGCAAGAAGCACAACGGTAATAAGAAGGATGGTTTGGTTTTTTTTCATAAACAGGCCGGAATTTGATGTTGCGAAATTATGTAAAAGAGATTTGAGTTTCATACCGGGCGAGATCACGGCTCATTATTCACTAATCTTATTATCCCTAAATTTGCGCGATTAAAAAAAAAATTTTTGATTTATAGTTTTGTTGTGTGGCAAAAACCCCTTATGATATTTGACAAAGTAAGATTGAAGCAATTTTTGCTTTTTGTTTTTTTAACCTGTTCATTTTCACATTCTTTTTCACAGGTAATGACGCGCATCCGGGGAACTGTTCTTGATGAAAAAACCGGTGAACCCCTTCCGTTTGTAAATATAATTTTTGTCGGAAAACCAAATATCGGGACAGCCACTGATTTTAGCGGAAGATTCGACTTGCAATCTCAGTGGGGAACAGACCAGATCAGCATTAAATATTTGGGTTATGAAACGCAGGTTAAAAAAATTGAACCGGGGAAGTCTCAAACTGTTGATATACTCCTGAAGCAAACAGCTCAGCAGTTGAAAGAAGTAGTTATAAAAGGCGGAAAGCGCTACCGGAACAAAGATAATCCTGCGGTTGAACTGATAAAAAGAGTGGTGGCAAATAAAGATAAAAACAGGAAAGAAGGATTTGATTTTTATTCTTATGATAAATATGAGAAGGTAGAATTTGACCTGAATAATATTGATGAAAAATTCAGAAAGAAAAAGATCATGAAAAAATTTCAGATCGTGTTTAATTATGTGGACACGTCTGAATTAAATGGCAAGCCCTATCTCCCGCTTTGGTTCAGGGAAACAAAATCAAAAGTATATTACCGCAAAGAACCTAAGGAACAAAAAGAATATATTTATGGTACCAAGCAGGTTGGATTTGAGGGTTACGTAGATGACCAGGGGCTTTCCAGCTATATTGATAATATGTACCAGGATGTAAATATTTATGATAATAACATTGCTCTTTTGACCAACCAATTTGTCAGCCCTATTGCAGCCATTGCTCCTGTTTTTTATAAATTCTTTATTGTTGACACTGAAATGGTCAATAATGTAAATTGTGTAAACCTTGCATTCATTACACGCAACCATTCGGACTTTGGTTTTACCGGAAATTTGTACATCACACTTGACTCAACTTATGCAGTAAAAAAAGTAGAAATGGGTGTGCCCAAAGAGATAAACCTTAATTTTATCCAGGGATTGAAAGTAGAACAGGAATTTGACCTGGTAAATGAAAAAGGAATGATGCTTTCAAAAGATCAGATCACTATTGATTTTAATATTTCCAAGAAGAGTCGGGGATTGCAGGGTAAAAAAACAGTTTCCTACCGCGATTATAAAATTAATGAACCACTTGAAGATAGCTTGTTCGATGGACCTACAAAAGTGATCATGCTTGACAGTTCAAAACAAAGAGATGAATCTTTCTGGATAGCAAACCGTCATGAGCAGCTTACCAAAAAAGAAGAAGGCATTTTTGAAATGATTGATACGGTAAAAAATATTCCTGCCTTTAAACATATTATGGATGCCATTTTTTTTGTCATCACAGGTTATCATGACTTCGGGCCTTTATCTATCGGACCTGTTGCAGCGTTTTACAGCTTTAACGATGTGGAAGGTTTCAGAGCCAGGTTCGGGTGGAAAACCACTCCTAAATTCAGCAATAAGCTGATGTGGGAAACATATGCTGCTTACGGTTTCGGTAAATCATTTAATGGAGGTCCCGAATTTACTTTTAAAGAACGGTTCAAACATTTCAATGCATTCTATTATACTTTTAACAAAGATAATCTTGTCTATCCTTACCATTACCTGAAAGCTACTTATCAGCACGATTTAAAAATTCCGGGGCAGGAATTGCAATTCATCAATGAAGATAATTTCCTGCTTTCTTTTAAGCGGGGCGTGAATGATAAAATGTTTTTTAATGACATGTTTAAGTTTGAGTACCTCAGGGAAAAGTCTAATGGCATGACTTATAATTTTGCTGTCAAACATCTTGAGTCAAAGCCATTCGGAAATTTGTATTATGCTTATGACACACTTCCCGATCATCAAACTTTTGATAAAATAACCACGAGTGAAGCGATTGTTGATTTACGTTTTGCACCCAATGAAAAATACTACCAGGGAAAGGCATATCGCATTCCTATTTTCACAAAGTATCCCATTTTCCGGCTTACCTCCACATTCGGTTTTAAAGATGTTCTTAACAGCGAGTATTCCTACCAGCATTTTCAGTTTGGTTTTTTTAAACGTGTTTACATTTCGCCATTCGGTTTTGGTGACCTGAATTTAGAGGCCGGAAAAATCTTTGGGCGCGTGCCTTATCCGTTGCTGGTGTTTCCAAAGGCTAACCAGACCTATTCCTACCAGTTGGAATCTTACAACCTTATGAATTTCCTTGAATTCATAAATGACCAGTATGTGGCGCTTAACTACCAGCATTTCTTTAACGGTTTTTTCTTTAATAAAATTCCTTTGCTTAAAAAGCTTGAATGGCGTGAAACCTGTTCTGTAAAAGTGCTGTATGGAAGTGTGTCAGATAAAAATAATCCTGCAAAACATCCCGGGGAAATATTTATATTCCCGACTGATACTGCGGGAATTCCTTTAACTTATACACTTGCTAAGAAACCTTATGTAGAAGTAAGCGCAGGAGTTGGAAACGTATTTAAAATTTTAAGAATTGAAGTGATCAAACGGCTTACTTACCTGGATAATCCTCATGTTTCTGATTTTGGTATAAGAGCGAGAGCTAAATTTGATTTTTGATTTTATTCATTGATGCTGAAAGAAATTGCGCAGGAAACAGTTTACAAAATCATCAACCCGCTGGTAAGGTTGCTGGTTCGCATGAATGTAACCCCCAATGCAATTACCACTATTGGCTTAATATTAAATATTATTGCCGCAATCGTGTTTATTATCGGGGGCGAAATTGGCGAAAGACCGGATTTATCTTATGTGGGAGCGGGAGGCGGAATAATTCTTTTTGCCGGAATTTTCGATATGCTTGACGGGCAAGTTGCACGCATTGGAAAAATGACTTCAAAATTCGGAGCATTGTACGATTCTGTCCTGGATCGTTACAGTGAATTGTTCATGTTCCTTGGCATCTGCTATTATCTTGTTTCGCATCATTATTTTATTGGTGCCCTCATTACATTTCTTGCATCCATCGGTTCTATCATGGTAAGCTACACACGTGCGCGTGCCGAAGGTTTGGGAATTCAATGTACCGTTGGCTTAATGCAGCGCCCCGAACGGGTTGTGATTATAGGTGTTTCTGCAGTCACCTGTGGTATTACTTCGGCATTCATTGGCGGTGATTACAAGCTTCATATCAGCTTTCTGCCTTTTCACGTATTTGAAACGATGACCATATTCACTTTACCCATTTTGATTGTTGCGGTGCTTGCAAATTACACAGCCATTGACAGGCTGAATCACTGCAGGATAGAGCTTAGGAAAAAGAATTAAAAAAATTAAAAATTAATCATTATAATAAACGTATGAATTATTACAAAGTAGTTTTACTTTCATTTTCACTTCTGATTTATTCTTTTCAACCAAAGGCGCAAACACAGGCAGAACAAACTCTCACAAATACTGTTGCCCAGTTTACAAAAAATTTTCCTGTACCTCCTTCGTCCAAATCGCTTCTGTTTTATTTGCAGAGGAATAAAAATACGAACACTATTATATATGAAGCTAATTATTTATCAAATGGGAAGCTTGATCCCAAGAACCCCGTTAGTGTTTATTGGCTGCGTTACACGGAAGGGGGTGAGAAAAAAGAATTAACATGGATTCAGCGATGGCTGGCTTTCGGAGTTGATTTTGAACCGGCAAAAGATGGCTCAGATAATTTTATCCTTTCGTTTGTTGCTCTTAAGAATAGAAAAGTTACTCTTACATTAGATGCCGATGGAAAAGCAATTGCTTACCTGCCCTTAAACGGAAAAAATGCACGTTTAACGCGGATATATGCGCAAGCCCAGGAAACCAACTGGCTTCCTTCTGTAAAATTTGTCCAGGTAATGGGAGAAGAATTAAAATCAAAACAGCCCGTTATCGAATACATATTCCCGAAACAGCAATAATAGCCGTGAGTCCGGAGAAAAAAATTAATCAACTAATTAACTAATTAACTAATCAACTAATCTCTGATTTACCTGTCCGGCATTACAATAGCAAGAATTAAATAGAGCAATCCTCCTGATCCAAAACAGATCAATGCCACGAGAAAAATAACCCGGACTATTGTCGGATCCATATCAAAATAATTTGCAAGCCCGCTGCATACGCCAAATATTTTTTTTTCGCCTTTTACGAGTCTTTTTTCCATAGATTTGAGAATTAAAAGTTAAAGATATAAAAAGTTTCAAGGTACGAATCCGCCTAAGGCGGACGAATTTACGAATAATGAAGTACTGATTTCAAATTTCCAAAAAAATGCTTATTGACCTTCGCAGCGACACAGTCACCAAACCATCACCCGAAATGCTTGAAGCCATGTTTACTGCGGAAGTGGGCGATGATGTTTTTGATGAAGATCCTTCTGTAAAAAAACTGGAAGAAAAAACAGCGGCAATTTTCGGAAAGGAAGCCGGTTTATTTTGCCCTTCCGGAACAATGACCAACCAGGTTGCCATCCGGATTCTTACACAATCACAGCAGGAAATAATTTGTGATCATCTCGCTCACGTCTATTATTATGAAGGCGGTGGCATTGCTTTCAACTCCGGGTGTTCGGTCCGTTTGCTAAAAGGGGACCGCGGCAGGCTGAATGCAAAAGACATTGAAGAAAATATCAATCCCGATAATATTCACCATCCCGTTACAGCTGTGGTAACACTCGAAAATACTTCCAACAAAGGCGGAGGCAGCTATTATTCATTGCAAAACATTAAAGAAATAAAAGAAGTTTGCCATCGTCACCAGTTAAAATTGCATCTTGACGGAGCGAGAATTTTCAATGCACTGGAAGAAACAAAAGATGCTCCCTCCGAAACAGGAAAATATTTTGACACTATTTCTGTTTGTCTTTCAAAAGGGCTTGGAGCCCCGGTGGGTTCGGTTTTATTATCATCCAAAGAAAATATCCGGAAAGCAAAACGCGTGCGCAAAGTTTTTGGCGGTGGCATGAGACAGGCAGGTTTTCTTGCTGCCGCAGGAATTTATGCGCTTGATCATAACATTGAACGTTTGAAAGATGACCATAAGCGTGCGAAGATCATTGGCGATGAAATAAAAAAACTTCCTTTCGTGGAAGAACTTTTTCCGGTTGATACAAATATTATTGTTTTTAAGCTTTCAGAAAATGTGAAGAGCGAAGATTTCCTCAAAAAACTTGCTCAAAAAAACATCAAAGCAGTTTCTTTCGGAAAACAATTAATCAGAATGGTAACGCATCTTGATTTTAATGATGACATGCTGGATGAACTTGTAAAAACATTGGGTAACTATGGTAATTAGGTAATTGGGTAACTAAGGTAATTGGGTAATTGGGTAATTAGGTAATTGGGTAATTAGGTAATTGGGTAATTGGGTAATTGGGTAATTGGGTAATCGGGTAATTGGTAATTAGGTAATCGGGTAATTGGGTAATTAGGATAAACTGTTTTACCAATTACCATAATTACCTAATCAACTAATTACCTTATCCGGTCAGCAGAACGAACAAGCTCCTCATCCTTTTTTATTGCCCGCATCGCCATCACAAGAAGAATGACCTGGATGATGGGAAAATAGCTCCCTGAAAGATACATGGTTTGATAACCGTCTCCATATTCTTTTCCCAAAGCATCAGAAAAATAAAAATCAACAACAATGAACGCTGTTATAAAAAGAATGCACAACCGCGTGAGCTTCATTTGCAGCAGCCGCTTCCTGTAAAGAAAAATAATAAACGCTGAAAGAAATCCGGTTGCAACATTTAGAATCATAAGAAGGAAATTTGAAGAAGCAGAAACAAGCGTTCCGTTTTCATATTTTTCAACGCCATATAAATCCGTTTTATAAGTAATATCTTTTAAAATTTCTTTTGCAGGATCTGCAGGAATTATTTTTGTACTGATAGGCAAAAAAAATAAAAGCACCGAAAGCAACACAACTGCTAAAAGATATATGGATTGAATTCGTTGAATCATGGTGTAAGGTTTAAAGAGCCACTAATTTCCTGCCTGCCGGCAGGCAGGCACTAATTACACTAATTAAATTTGTGTTAATTGGTGTAATTCGTGGCATTGATTAAGGATTAAGGTTCATGGCCGCGTCAGTCAACCTTAAACCTCCCTTCCCGCAAATATGAAACTTATTCCCCTGATTATGGTATAAAGAATGAAAATGATTAAAAGTTTAGAATAAAATTTGTTAGTTTCCGTTTTTAGTTATATACTTGCATCGGGATATTGACCACACACTTTAGAAAGTCATTTTTTCCTGCCAACATAAATCTTCGTTTTTATAGTTCCTTAATAAAACTTCTCAGGTAAATAATACTCGAACCGGTTAAACATTAACCGGGTTCTTCCGCAATAAACACCATTTGTTTTCTAAACCTCCTCTAAAATTAAATTAATTTTTTAATGTACGACATTCTTTCATTAAACGAAAAGCTGCTGACCGAATTAAAAGAAATCGCAAAGCAGCTTAAAATTGAAGGTTATGAGCACCTTCGAAAACAAGACCTGATCTATAAAATTCTTGATCACCAGGCGCTCTCTCCTGAAATTACACAAGACAAAAAAACGGATTTTGAAATTCCAAAAACCGTAGAAATTAAAGCAGAAACTATGGCTAAAAAAGAAGAAGATTCCGACAAGCCCAAAAGGAGAAGGATCAGCCCGGTTAAACCTGATGGTGAGTCTCCGGCACCGGCTAAAGACCTTTTTACAAATGACGGTTCAAATAATAATGATGCTGAGCCGGTAAACCACCCGGTAAGTGAACCGGTATCTTCCAACCTGCCCAGCTTTGAAGGTTACCAGCCTCCCCAGCCCGTAGTACAGGTGCAATCTGCAGCCTTACGGGAGCGAAAAATCGCAGAGCCATCCTATGATTTTGATGGCATTGTGACCAGTGAAGGAGTGATGGAGATCATGGCTGAAGGATATGGATTTTTACGTTCATCCGATTACAATTATCTCGCTTCGCCTGATGATATTTATGTTTCCCAGTCACAAATAAAATTATTCGGATTAAAGACGGGAGATACCGTAAGAGGCGTCATTCGTCCACCGAAAGAAGGAGAAAAATATTTTCCTCTTGTGAAAGTTGATTTGATCAACGGGCTTGAACCGGCAGTAGTCAGAGACCGCGTTCCGTTCGATTTTCTTACTCCCCTTTTTCCCTTTGAAAAATTAAATCTTTCAGGAAAAGATTCAACCATGTCATCCCGTGTGGTGGATATGTTTACGCCTATTGGCAAAGGGCAAAGAGGACTGATCGTTGCCCAGCCCAAAACAGGTAAAACCGTTTTATTAAAAGATATTGCAAATGCCATTGCCGCCAATCACCCGGAAATCTACCTGATCATTCTTCTTATTGATGAGCGTCCCGAGGAAGTAACGGATATGGCGCGAAGCGTGAGGGCGGAAGTAGTGGCTTCTACCTTTGACGAACCGGCTGAGAAACATGTAAAAATTTCAGCCATTGTCATGGAAAAAGCAAAACGCATGGTGGAATGCGGCCATGATGTGGTGATTCTTCTTGATTCCATCACCCGTCTTGCACGTGCTTATAATACGACTGCTCCCGCCAGCGGAAAAATTTTATCAGGCGGGGTGGATGCTAACGCACTGCATCGTCCGAAAAGATTTTTTGGCGCTGCGCGCAAAATTGAAAACGGTGGTTCGCTCACTATTATCGCCACCGCATTAACTGAAACGGGCTCGCGGATGGACGAAGTTATTTTTGAAGAATTTAAAGGAACCGGAAATATGGAATTGCAGCTGGAACGCAAGCTTTCCAACAAACGCGTATTCCCTTCGATTGACCTTGTTGCATCCAGCACTCGAAGAGAAGACCTTCTTCTGGATAAAGAAATGCTGCAAAAGATGTGGATACTCCGCAATCACCTTGCCGACATGAACCCTATGGAAGCAATGGAATTTTTATTGAGCCGCCTC
>DATEMK010000267.1:0-5233 GCA_035275625.1 Bacteroidia bacterium | reverse complement strand
CTGAAGAATTCGGCTACAAAGTGGAGTTTGTTTCTGTTGATGTGCAGGAAGCCATCCAGGACAAACCCGATGATCCGGAAGAGTTGGAACCTCGCGCTCCCATTGTTACAGTAATGGGTCACGTGGATCATGGCAAAACTTCCCTGCTTGATTATATCAGGAAAACAAATGTTATAGCGGGCGAAGCAGGTGGAATTACACAGCACATCGGGGCGTATGAAGTGTCATTGGAAAATGGAAAAAAAATTGCATTTCTTGATACCCCAGGCCACGAAGCATTTACGGCTATGCGTGCACGCGGTGCAAAGGTTACGGATGTTGCCATCATTGTAGTTGCTGCAGACGACAGTGTGATGCCGCAAACTATTGAAGCCATCAATCATGCACAGGCTGCTAATGTTCCGATAGTTTTCGCCATCAACAAAGTGGACAAGCAGGACGCAAGCCCTGACAGGATAAAGGAGCAGCTTTCAAAAATGAACATACTTGTTGAAGACTGGGGTGGAAAATACCAGTCCCAGGAAATTTCAGCTAAACAGGGAACCAATATTGATGCCCTCCTTGACAAAGTATTGCTTGAGGCTGAATTGCTTGATCTTAAAGCCAACCCGCATAAGAATGGTTTAGGAACAGTAATTGAATCTTCACTCGATAAAGGACGCGGGTATCTTGCAACTGTCCTTGTACAGACAGGAGAACTGAAATTGGGAGATGTGGTTCTGGCAGGTTGTTACAGCGGAAGAGTAAAAGCCATGTTCAACGAACGGGGCCAGCGGATGGATACTGCCGGTCCGTCAACGCCTGCTATGATTCTCGGGTTAAGCGGAGCACCGCAGGCCGGTGACCAGTTTCATGTAATGGATGATGAACGCGAAGCACGCGAAATTGCAAACAAGCGTATGCAGTTGCAGCGTGAACAGGGTATAAGAACTCACAAACATATCACACTTGATGAAATAGGAAGAAGGCTTGCTATCGGAAATTTCAAAGAGCTGAATGTTATTGTGAAAGGCGATGTGGATGGTTCCATTGAAGCTCTTGCTGATTCTTTATTAAAACTTTCTACTCCTGAAATACAGGTAAACGTAATTCATAAATCAGTCGGAGCAATTACCGAATCTGATGTACTGCTGGCATCTGCATCCAATGCCATCATTATCGGTTTCCAGGTGCGCCCTTCCATTAATGCACGAAAGCTGGCTGAGCAGGAGCAGATTGATATCCGTTTATACTCCATTATTTATGATGCCATCAATGAAGTAAAAGCCGCCATGGAAGGAATGCTGGCTCCGGACTACACAGAAAAAATTGTGTGCAACGTTGAAATTCGTGAAGTTTTCAAAATCCCCAAAGTTGGAACCATTGCAGGCTGCATGGTGCTTGACGGGAAAATTACCCGGAACACAAAAATCCGGGTGGTGCGTGACGGCATTGTTACTTTTAGCGGTGAACTGGCATCCCTCAAACGATTTAAAGATGATGCAAAAGAAGTGGCTGCCGGTTATGAATGCGGATTAAACATTGCCGGATTTAATGATATTCAAGTGGGTGATATCATTGAAGGATATGAGCAGGTGGCTGTGAAGAGGACGCTGGCGTAAGAAAGATTTTTCCTTTTCAGTATAAAAATTTATTTCGAATCCCTCCATAAAGGCATTAAAATTTATTAAACAATCTTCCCTTCAATGGCTTTGGCAACTGCTTCGGTAGCTGAATGTACATGCAGCTTCTCATAAATTTTTTTACAGTGAAAATTAACAGTGTGCCAGGTAATGCCGCAGGCGCCTGCGATCATTTTATAGCTCATTCCTTTTACAAGATAACTGAGAATTTCAAGTTCTCTTGCGGTTAAATCGAATTTGGGTTGTTCTCCTGATGGAGATTGCTGCTTGAAAACTTCCAGGACTTTTCGTGCTACAGTTGCAGTCATTGGTGCACCGCCTTCCATTACATCACGAATGCCTTCAATAAGCTTATCAGGCGAAGTTTTTTTTAAAAAATAACCATTTGCCCCGGAGAGAATCGCGTCAAAAATTTTTTCTTCTTCTTCAAAAACGGTCTGCATGATAATCTTCACACCTGGTGCATGTTGCCGTATTAATTTCAATCCTTCTATGCCATTCACTTCAGGCATATCTATATCCATTAATACCACATCAGGCTTTAACGACTCAATTTGGCCTACCACACCACTGCAATTTTCAAAAGTTCCCACGCAACGCATGTCTTTCGTTTCATTTATGTAAAGCTCAAGACCTTCCTGCCTTCCGCGGTTATCATCGTAAACAATTACTTTTATCATTTTACAAATGTAATTTATGGCATGCTATTCAGAAGCTACTAATATTAGGGGTATAAGAAATAATGAATGATTTAATGAAAGATTGATGGAACGGCATATTTCAAATCGCAAATTTCAGCTCAATAGTTGTTCCTTTTCCCGGTTCAGCGGATACGTTCAATATGCCTTCCAGCATTTCAGCCCTTTTTTGCATGTTAATCAGCCCGTTTCCTTTTGATTTATTTTTTATGTCAAATCCAATTCCGTCATCTTTGATGTGAAGGTATATGGATGAATGCCGGCAGGTTAAATTAATATTTACATTATTGCAGGCAGCATATTTTACAATGTTGTTAATGGCTTCTTTATAGATCAGGTAAAAATTTTTTCTTTCGTCCATTCCCATCTTCAGGTGATTCAGTTTTTCATCAAAGTTTAAAATGAAATTAATTTGCTTTGCTTCGAACATTTCTGCAGCAATAGCCCGCATTCGAATGATGATATTTTCAAAACGGTCATTCCGTGAATTGATCATCCAGACAATATCGTTTATCGCCTCCTGCGATGTTTGCGTATAGTCGCTTATTTTTTTTAATAACGGGAAAACAGAAGGTTCTGAATCTTTCGATTTTTGTTTTGCCACTTCACTGAAAAGAATAATGCTGCTGAGATTAGAACCAATCTCATCATGCAGATCTCTTGCAATCCTGTTCCGGACGGATTGCAATTTTAATTTTTGCTGAAGACGATACCTGAAAAGAATAAATATCATGGCAGTTATTACTAATGCAATAACCATCCGGAACCACCATGTTTTCCACCAGGGGGTGCCAATAAATAATTTTACCAAAGTTCCTGCTTCATTCCAGACGCCATAACAATTTGAAGCTTTAACGCGAAAGATGTAATTGCCGGGAGGCAGGCTTGCATAATTAGTAAAACGCCTGTCACCACAATAGATCCATTCATTTTCCAATCCTTCAAGTTTATAAGCGTATTGGTTTTCCTTATTGCGGAAAAAGCTAAGCGCTGCAAACTGGAAAGAAAGTGAATTCTCATTGTGTTTTAATTTTATTTCATTCGTATCACAATGCATTTCTTTATCGAAAACATTCAATCGCGTAATTACAATCCGGGGCGCATCAGAAATTATTTCAATCGAATCCGGGTTAAAAAAATTGAAACCTGTTCGTCCGCCAAAAGCAAGTTCTCCGGTGGATGTTTTATAAGCGGCATTGGTATTGTATTCATAATTTTGAATGCCGTCTTTCATAGAATAATTCCGGCAGCTTTTATTGCGGGGATTAAAACGGCAAAGGCCTTTGTTTGTACCCAGCCACAAAAATCCTTTGTTGTCTTCAAGAATGGAAAAAACGGAATTGTCAGGCAACCCGTTTTCCATCGTAAAAAAGCTGAAGGTTTGATTTTTTTTATCAAAACGGTTAAGCCCGCCACTTGCGGTGCCAAGCCAAAATGTTCCGGGATGGTCAATGCATAACGACCGGACATTATTATCGCTCAGGCTTTGATGCCCCGGATGATGAGAGTACCGCTTAAATTTTTCGGATATGTAATCGTATTCGTATAACCCGCTTTCTGTTCCGAAATAAATGTTTCGTTCCGCATTTTCTGTGATCGAAAAACATTTTGCAATATTTAATGTGTCGGTTTTTGAAGCAGCTTTTGGAAATCTTTCAAAAATTATTTTTTCAGGATGAAATAAATCGGACGAATCCAGGTTTGCACGGTAAATAATATTTCCATCCGTGCCTGCCCACAAAAATCCATGCGAGTCGCGAAACAAAACACGTATGGTTAAAAATAATTTCATCGTTGAAGAATCAGGAACAAGAACAGCATATATTTTATTTTTATAATTCACGTAATGAATAAATGGCGAACCCCATTCAGCAATCCAGAAATTTCCGGAAGGGTCAGTAATAATATGGCTGATTGCCATAGAGGTCAAAATTGGTTTACCGCCTGCAGGCGAAGGCATTTCAGTAAATTCCATGGATGGCCTGTTAAACAGAAATAAACCTCTCAGCGTGCCGATCATGAGGTGTTCTTCATCAAACGCTGTAATAGTTCTGATGTTTTCTCCCAGAGTTCCCTGCAATGATCTTTTATTCCTTGCCGGTACAAAAGAACTCAGGACCGGTTTTAACGGCTCTGCTTTAACAATTCCCCTTCCCGGAGAATTCAGCCACGTTACATTGTTTTCGTCTTCAAAAATTAAATCAACCGAATTGGAAAGAAGGCTGTTTTGGTTTGCATGATCATAAATAAACTGATCCCATGTTTCAGATGACGGATAAAAATGAAATACACCTGCTGAAGTGGTGCTGATCCAAAGAGAACCGTCATTTGAAGGATAGACTCCGTTAAAAACAAAACCGGGTTCAGTTTCATGAGTTCCGTTCCTGTTAAGAGGATAGAATTTTTCAGCCCCGTTATGCAGATCAATCCGCAGAAGTTCCCTGTTGTTAATGCCTGTGAAAATATAATTACCGGATATCCCGGGATCACCCTGGAATTTTTTTTCAGCATCATTGCTTAAAATGCTCCTGCTGAACTGTACAAATGTTTTTGCATCGCTGTCATATTTATACAACCCGTCATGGATTAACATGCAGGGAGTTCCCGATTTGTCATTGAATATTATGCGCGGATTTTCTTTTAGCTGCAAAGACGGATTATCGAAGCTACGAACGGCAACAGCGGAAATTTTTTTTTCCTGCATATCAAAACATAACAGTTGATTTTTCTGATTAAACAGCCAGACATATTTTTTTTTATCCGTCATCAAACGCATCACCGTTTTGTCAAACGAAACGGGCAGCGCGTATTTGGTAAATATTTCCGTTGCGGCATCAATGCATAAAAGATGATAGGCGGATGTCGCCCATACGGATGATTTATCCCCCTGCTCCCAATCAAAAATATGAAGGG
>DATEMK010000266.1:0-14051 GCA_035275625.1 Bacteroidia bacterium | reverse complement strand
AATATTTTCGGTTAAAAATTTTCATAGTCACTCCGAAAATGGGAGGAGACTATAAAAGTACTAATTCCAACTCCGTAATGCAGAAAGGCTCTGCAGAGCCGCAGAAAAACTCTGCGGATGGGCAGAAAAACTCTGAAGAGCCTCTGAATTTTTCTTTCGGGAGCCTATTGATTTTTTTACCAGAGGCAGATTTTTTTCCAACCCCGCTTTTAATTTTTTTTATGAACTTATTTACAGGGGTTGAAAAGAAGCGGATGTGTTTTATTCCGATAAACTACATCCGCTTAAACCGATAGGGATTTAATTTTTAGTGGTGATAATTTTTTATTTGATTAAATAGTTACCAAAAACTCACGGCTAAAATTTCCGGGTGTAAATGTATATAACAATTTTTTTAATATGCACTGCGGGATATACGTAATTTAATACGTAATTTCCGCAATGCTTTAATAATAATTTGTACTAAAACTTTTTGAGAGGAGGAGATTAAAACTGCATTAAAAATAGGCAGGCAGATCTTTAAACCGGGGCAATTCAAGATCCTTATCCGAAACTAAGGGATGAGATACACCCCAGTCAATATTCAGATCGGAATCGTTCCAGAGAATTCCTTTTTCCGATGACTTATCATAAAAGGCTGTGCATTTGTAAACAAAAACAGTATTGTCTTCCAGCGAAAGAAAACCGTGAGCAAATCCGGGAGGAATCCAAAGCATGTTTCGCTGCTTATCATCAAGCACTACTTTATAATGCTTTCCGTAACCGGGAGAATTTTTACGGATATCCACCACCACATCCAGCGCAGCGCCTTTAATAACCCGCACCAGTTTCCCCTGGTCGAATGGCGGAACCTGGAAATGAAAACCGCGCAAAACGTTTTTTGAAGAACAGGATTCATTGTCCTGCACAAAATTTAAATTTAAACCGGCATCGGCAAACCTCTTCTCATGCCACGATTCAAAAAAATATCCCCTGCTGTCAGTGAGAATTTTTGGTTCTATGAGAACGAGTCCGTTTAATTCAAGCGGGATAAATTTCATGCAGGGGATTCGATGATTATTTTTCTTAATATTTCAATATCAAATGTCAACGGGGTTTTTTATCACTTTGAAAAAGACGTTTTATTTTATCTGAAAAAGTAGGTTCGGTATAATCTTCTTCATAATACCCGTATCCGTATCCGTATCCATAACCGTATCCATAACCATAACCATAACCGTAACCGTAGCCATAGCCATATTTCAGCTTTGTCATTTCAACACCATTGAGAATGATAGCGAGCTTAGTTACTTTATTTTCCGCCATCAGCTTATTGATATTATGAATAAACATCTTTCTTGAATAGTTGGCGCGGATAATATACAAAGGATAATCTACTTTCTGGATTACCGGAATTCCGTCACTCACAATTCCCACGGGCGGAGTATCAATAATAATAATATCATAATGCCCCCGCAGGTAGTCTAAAAGAGCATCCATTCTCGGATTAATAATCAGCTCAGAAGGATTTGGCGGAACCGGTCCGGCAGTAATAAAGTCAAGATTTTCGAGTGAGCTGGTAATAATGCAATCCTCCGGTTTGTCTTTGCCAATTAATAAAGTGCTCATGCCCTTGCTGTTCTCCACATTAAAACCAAGATGGATTTTCGGTTTGCGCATGTCCAGGTCAAGAATCACCACTTTCTTTCCCGAAAAGGCGATTACCCCGGCAAGGTTAATTGCATTAAAAGTTTTTCCTTCACCCGAAATAGTTGAAGTTACCCCGATCACCTTCGGGCCTGATTCGCTGGAAATAAACTGGAGGTTAGTGCGGATGGACCGGAATGCTTCAGCGATTACCGATTTTGGATTTTTATCTACCAGGAGCTGGGAGATCGGAATTTCACGTTTATACTTGGGAATAATTCCTAACAGCGCAGCATCGGTGTACAATTCAATTTCTTCAAGTGAAGACAGTTCACTGTAAACAAGGTACCGGGTAACCATCAGGATAAAAGTTGCAAGAAATCCAAGCATTAAGCATAAGCTCATCACCAGCGTTTTGTTCGGAGAAACAGGTGATGAAGATGCCGAAGCTTTTTCAAGCAAAATATTCTGCGCCACAAAGCCGGCAGCCCTGATTGAAAATTCCGCCTTTCTTTCAAGCAGGAGGGCATAAAATTTTTCATTAATGCCGAAAATTCGTTCCAGCCTGCTGTATTCGGCCTGCTGGCCCGGTATGCTTTCAAAAGTTTTTTCAAGATCATCAATTTGTTTATCTATTTGAAGCGTGTGTTTCTGAAGCTGGTCTTCTTCATTTGCTACCATACCCACGATATAAATCACCTGGTTTCTTATCCTGGCAGCAGAAGATTTAAAAATTTCTGATTCCGCTGTTGCCTGGACAAGGATCTGGTCCCGGTCATTTATGAGTTGCTGAAGGGTGGTAATAGCAGCGGAAATGTTTCCATCACTGTATTTTCCGACAACAGCAAGAAGCAAATCATCAATCGGCTTGTTGTCAGCCACATTTTTTTTAACCTCTTCCAATAAAGTTATCTGGAGCTGGATACCAATTTTTTCATCTTTTAACCGGCTTATTTTAGCAAAAACATCATTTACCAATAAGTTCGGATCCATGACCTTATTGTTTTTTCGAAAGTTCTCCAGCTTATCTTCCGAATTGCTGAGCGAGTCATTTACCGAGTTTATGGTCTGGCTTATGAAATCAATAATTTTGTCGGTAACCTCTTTGCTTTTGTCCACATCATATTCAATGAACTCATTAGCTATCTGGTTTACTAAATCAGCGGCTTTCCGGGCATTGTTGTCCTTCAGCTTTACATAAATAGTTTTAGCATCAGGGTTAGCAATACCTACCACGATTTTCCGCACAATATTATCCGACACATCGCTTATACGGTTTAATACAAAATAATAAGCTTCCTGCTTTATGAGACTCTGCTGGTCCAGGATATTGTCAAAATCATTGATGGTAATTTTGAATTTTGCAAAAGGAAGAGTTATCCATTCATTGACCGCGTATTTATGTGAGATTTTTTTTTTTGAATTTATACTGTAGCTTAGCGTAAAGTTTAATTTATTCTCAAATTCCACGTAAAACGGAAAGTTATAAATGGAAGAATCAATAATCTGGGCTTCCACCGTAAAGGGTGATGATTTATACAATTCTTTTACCAGTACGGTCCCCTTTGCATAGTAGCTGACATTTAAAGGCAATTTACTTACCGCCCGTTCGGTAATTATTTTTGACCGGATAAGTTCCACATCACCGGCAATCATCTTAGAATTTTCGTCATAAAAAATATCTTTTCGTTCGCCAAGAATAGTTGCCGCTTTATTTTCATTTGAAAGTTTTATAACAACTGCGGCTTCATAAACCGGTGGATTATAACGAAGGTACAGGTAGGCAATAGTTATGGACAGAAAAATAAAAACAACCATCCATATAAAATTCTTTTTCGCAATGATGGCAAAAAGCTTTAAATCGAAATCCTCGTTAAGAGGGGTAATCTTCTTTTTGGGCATTCAAGAAATATTTACTGATTTGCTCGGTTCACAATGTCATAAATTAAGAGAAAGCTGGTGAGAATACCGACAATGGGAGTAATTTGTGCAAGAATTCCCTGCGAAATCCTTGGAACCGGCTCAACGTAAATAATATCATTAGCCTGCAAAAGCATATTGCTGCGTTTCAATCCTTCAATAGTGGAAAGGTCTACCAATGTCACCTGCGGATTACGTGTATCCCCGCGAATGAGCTTTATCTTAAAAGCTTTCCCTGTCTCAGCAATGCCGCCCGCTAACGCAAGCGCTTCTATTAAAGAAGTATTTTCATTTTCAAGGTTTACTACTTTACCTGTCCCGCCTGACCCGGGAAAAACAAGTACCCGCCTGTTAAGGACAGTTACTACAACATAAGGTTTATTATAATAAGTGGCGTACTGATCCTCCAGCATTTTTTCGGCTTCCCGGATGGTCATATCTTTAAGTTTCACTCTTTTAATAATTGGCAGATTTACAAATCCATCTACATCCACGGTGTATTTTGTAGCGACTGAAGACACTCCCGCAGTAGTACCGGTGACGGAAGAAGCGCTGGCTGTAAGATCAATTAGTTTAAAGCCATCATTGGTATAAACGCTTAAACCGACTATATCATTCGGAGCAATTTTATATTCAATATTGGTAAGTGTTTGCTGTTCATTATAAGGATAATCACTGGGGGCTTTAAACATAATGCTCGGATTTATGCTTCGCTGGCATCCCGCAGCAGCTAAAATAATGATTGAGAAAACAAAAAATTTACGCATAATATCAGGTGTTAAAATTGTGTTTGCAAAAGTACTTATTTTTCTTAGTGATCAGGTTATGAGGTAATAAGGCGATGAAGTTTAATTAATACTAATTATCCGGTACATTTCATCATTGATTTAATAATTCATGATAAAGCTTCCTTACATTCTCTACTAAACGCGTGTAGTGAAATTTTGTTCCAACATGTTCCCAGCCTTTTTGTGCGATCTTATTTCTCATTGATTCATCCTCAATCAATCTCAAAAGATTTTCTGAAAATGAATTTACATCCTGCGAAGGCGACAGCAAACCGGTTATGTCCCGGATCACTACGTTTTCTATTCCGCCAACATTTGTACTCACGACAGGTTTATTGGCTGCCTGGGCTTCAATTAAGCTCACCGGGGTTCCTTCATTGAGCGAGGTCATGGCAATAATATCCAAACCTGCGATTGCCCAATCCACATTTTTAATCCAGGATGTGAAAACAACCTGCGAATCAGCCATAACGGAATTATTCTCCGAATATTTTAAGCCAAGCTCCCGGCAAAGATTTTGCATCTTCTGCAAGTCTTCCCCATCACCTACAATTACGGCTTTTACTTTTTTGACAGTTTTGCTGATTGCATTGCCAAAAGCCCTTAAAAATAAATCATGGTTTTTAATAGCTGTGATTCGCCCGATGATACCGATTGCAATTTCATCATCAGAAATTTTATAGTGACCGCGAAAAGATTTTCTTTTTTCTTCCTGGTTGTCCCTGAACCGTTGCAGATCAAATCCAAGGGGAATCACCACCGCTTTTTCCGGTTTGCAGATGTTAAAGTCTTCACAAATTTCTTTTTTCTGTATATCACTGATGGCAATGATACGCGTGCTTTTTGATGCAAGGTATTTTTCTATTTGTATAAAAAGCTTTGTTTTGAGCGGTGAAAAATAGGAATGAAAAACATGCCCGTGAAAAGTATGCACAATTGTTTTGACCCCGCATTTTGCAGCCGCAAGTCTTCCAAGTGTTCCTGCTTTTGCTGCATGTGTATGCACAATGTCAGGCTTAAATTCGCGGATGATTGATTTTATTTTCAGGTAAGCAGCCCGGTCATTTTTCCAGTTTATTTCCCTGCGCATTTCCGGAAGATAAATGGCTTTCAGCCCTAATTGATCTAAAATAAACCCTGAACTTTCTTCTGAATCCAGCTTAATCCCGGACAGGATCATGGTTTCAAATTCAGGCGCGAGGTATTTTGAAAGATAAGCAACATTATAAGAAATGCCGCCAAGATTCAAACGGTTTATAATACGGAGTACGCGTGGCATTTTTATTTGAAGATCAGCTTATGAAGATTTGCAAATGAAAGACAAAAACATCTTCAGCAAACTAACTGCATTGTTTTTTAATTATCAAATTTTCAAATCAGCTAATCGTCAAATCATGTTTTTCTTCCACCAGTATTGAAAGACAATCAATCCCCAGATACGCGCATGAATTTCACCGGGATTACTGGAAAAGAGTTGTTTTTTAATTTTTTTTATTTCTTCAGGATTAAACAGGTTTTGTTCCAGGATAAAATTGTCATTCAGCAGGTCATCCGTAATCATTGATTTTAATTCCGTTTGAAACCATTTTAATAACGGGACTTCAAATCCCTGCTTTTTTCTCTGGTAGATTTCTTCAGGCAGTAAACTTTTGAAAGCGTCTTTTATTATTTTTTTCTGACCGCCTTTATCAATTTTGAAAGAGGAAGGAAGCGCGAAAGCAAAATTAACCACTTCATAATCGAGAAACGGGGTTCGTACTTCAAGGCTGTTTGCCATACTCATCAAATCCACTTTTGGAAGCATATCACTTTGCAAAACTAAATTTACATCTGAAAAAAACACATCGTTCAAATCATTTTTACCATTGATGTTTTTGAGCAGCTGGTGTTTTCTTTTATCAAACTCCTCTTTCCTTTTTTTCTCTTTATTTAAAAATAAATTTTCGGCCACGGCATCATCCGTAAATCCGCACCATCTCCAATATCTTTCAGCAGCATTCAATTTTACTCCTTCGGCAAAACGATGAATTTGCCTGATACGGTTGCCGGATTTTGTATTCCTGGAACCTGAAAATTTTTTCAAAACAGCAGAAAACAATTTTATTCCGGCTGTAAACTGCGAATCGTTGCGCATCAGCCATTCGGCCTTGTGCTTATTATATCCGCCAAATAATTCATCCGCTCCATCACCCGAAAGCGCCACTGTAACATGTTTGCATGTATGCCGGCTTAAAATAAAAACGTTCAGGGCCGAAGAATCGGCAAAGGGTTCATCAATGTAATTGAGCACATCATGCAATACTTCAAAAAGATCTTCATTTGTTAAGCTGAAGACGGTATGTTCTGTCTTAAGTTTCTTTGCCACTATTTGTGCATAACGTGTTTCATCAAACATCGGTTCATCCCGAAAACCAATGGAAAATGTTTTTAAATGTTTTGAGTGACGGGCTGCCAGTCCTGCGATAACTGAAGAATCAATGCCACCGCTCAAAAATGAACCCAGCGGCACATCACTGATTAATCTTCGCTGAACAGATAAATCAAGCAGTTCAAATAATTTTTTCTGTGAAGCATCGTAAGAAAGTGAAGAAGTAATTTTTTCTGAATAAGGAATAGTATAAAAGTGTTTTTCCTCTTTGATACTTTTTTCCTTCACAGAAAATTTCACATAAGTTCCCGGTGAAAGTTTTCTTACGTTTTTAAAAATTGACCACGGAGAAGGGATATAATTCAAATGAAAATAAGCGAGGAGGGAAGCCTCATCAAGTTCTTTATTTATTCCAAGCTCCTTGAATGCTTTCATTTCAGATGAAAACATAAATGTATTTTCATCCTCATAAACGAGCAACGGTTTTACTCCGAAACGGTCGCGTGCAAGAAATAATTCTTCTTCCTGCCTGTCATAAATGGCGAGTGAAAAAAAACCATTTACTCTTTCCAGGCATTTTTCTTTTTCAAGAATATACAAGTGTAATAAAACTTCGGTATCGCTTTCCGAGCGAAGATGGATTCCTTTTGATAAAACAAAATTCCTGTGTTCCTTAAAATTAAAAAACTCACCGTTAAAAATAATGGTAAATCTTCCCGATGGATCGCTCATCGGTTGCGAACCTGCCTCCGAAACATCAATAATAGAAAGTCTTCTATGTCCTAAAGCAACATTATTGTGCCTGAAAATTCCTGAAGCATCCGGACCGCGTTGAGAGAGACAATCAGTGGCTGAGGAAATTCTTTCAGAAAAAACAGCGCCCTTCTCAGACTTTGCAATTACTCCAACAATTCCACACATGATTTGGGCCCAGCTCCGACTTTAGAAAATATTTTGTGATAAAAACTTTAAACTTTTTTAGATATGAATCACTTCTCCATAAGCTTCAGCCACTGCTTCCATAATCGCTTCGCTCATGGTAGGGTGGGGGTGAACAGTTTTGATAATTTCATGCCCCGTTGTTTCTAATTTGCGCGCTGCCACAACTTCGGCTATCATCTCTGTTACGTTTGCCCCGATCATGTGAGCGCCTAACCATTCACCATACTTCGCATCAAAAATTACTTTTACAAAACCTTCAGTTGTTCCTGCAGCGCTTGCTTTTCCGGATGCAGAAAACGGAAATCGTCCTACTTTTATTTCAATTCCTTTTTCTTTAGCTGCTTTTTCAGTCATTCCAACGGATGCAATTTCCGGCTGGCAATAAGTGCATCCGGGAATATTGTTATAATCCAAAGGCTCTACATGCATCCCGGCAATTTTTTCAACACACGTAATGGCTTCGTGGGATGCAACGTGCGCAAGGGCGGGCCCGTGTACGATGTCACCAATTGCATAATAGCCGGGCATATTGGTCTGGTAAAAATCATTTACCAAAATTTTTCCTTTATCAGTGGCAATACCAACTTCTTCAAGACCTATTCCTTCAAGATTTGCAGCAATTCCCACTGCGCTCAGCACAATTTCGGCTTCCACATTTTCCTCTCCTTTGGGGGTTTTGATTTTTACCTGGCAGTTATCCCCGGAAGTATCAACCGATAAAACTTCGGAAGAAGTCATCACTTTTATTCCTTGCTTTTTAAAGGAGCGTTCCAGGGCTTTGGAAACTTCTTCGTCTTCCACAGGAACAACATTGGGGAGAAACTCAACCAGGGTAACTTTTGTTCCGATTGAATTATAAAAATAGGCAAACTCGCTTCCTATTGCTCCTGAACCCACTATTGCCATACTTGCAGGCTGCTTTTCTAAATTCATGGCTTCACGATAACCTATTATTTTTTTTCCATCCTGCTTTATGTTGGGCAATTCACGTGAGCGCGCACCTGTGGCGAGAATAATATTTTTTGTTTCGTAAATATTTTCACTGCCATCAGCGGCAGCTACAGAAACTCTTTTTCCCGCTTTTATTTTTCCGAAACCATTTATTACATCAATTTTATTTTTCTTCATCAGGAATTGCACGCCCTTGCTCATTTTGTCAGCTACATTACGTGAGCGTTTTATTATTAAAGAAAAATCTTTGTCCACTCCTGTTGCTTTTAACCCGTAATCCTGTGCATGCATTAAATATTCAAAAACCTGTGCGCTTTTTAACAATGCTTTTGTGGGAATACAGCCCCAGTTCAAACACACTCCGCCTAATTCCGCTTTTTCCACGATAGCGGTTTTCATTCCCAACTGTGAGGCGCGGATGGCAGCCACATATCCGCCCGGTCCGCTGCCAATTACAATAACATCATAATTCATAAGACTATATTTTTATTTTTGCTGCGCGAAGTTAGCTATAAAGTTTAAAGTTTAAACCTGTTTGTGAACAGGAAAATTCAAAGCAAAAGTTCAGAAAAACTATATCCCCCGTTTCCTATATGAAATACAGCCTTTCTATCCCTGACCCTTCATCAAAATTTATTGAAATTGAAATGTATGTTGAAAATATTTCTGCAGACAAGGTTTATTTTCAACTGTCATCCTGGAGACCGGGAAGATATGAATTGGGAAATTTTGCAAAGAATATTCAGAAGTGGAATGCTTTTGATGAAAATGAAAATGTATTAAAATACAAAAAGGTCACAAAGGATAAATGGGAAGTTGAAACAAAAAAGATTTCAAAAGTAATTCTGCGTTATAATTATTTTGCTTCACAATTGGATGCAGGCGGATGCTGGTTAGATACAGAGCAGCTTTATGTAAACCCGGTGCATTGTTTTTTATATGTCGAAGAAAGAAAAAATGAAGCATGTGAAATTGAATTGAACATTCCTGATGGTTGGAAGGTTGCTGTGGCTGCTGAAAAAATAAGTAAAAAAAAACTGCTTGTAAAGAATTTTGATGTCCTGGCAGACACTCCTTTCATCGCATCACCAAATCTTAAACATCATTCTTATGAAGTAAGCGGAAAAATTTTTCATATATGGATGCAGGGTGAATGCAAGCCTGATTTTATCAGGATTGAGAATGATTTTAAAAAATTTACTGAAAGTCAGATTAAAATGATGGGAGATTTTCCTTCCGAAGATTATCATTTTTTAGTCCAGGTGCTTCCTTACAATTTTTATCATGGTGTGGAACACGCTGCCTCTACGGTTCTTGCCATCGGTCCCGGATTTGAATTGATGAATGAAAATGTTTATAATGAGTTTGTCGGGGTTGCTTCTCATGAATTATTTCATGTCTGGAATGTAAAAAATATTCGCCCAGCTGAAATGTTGCCTTATGATTATACAAAGGAAAACTATTCGCGGCTCGGTTATGTTTATGAAGGATTCACCACCTATTATGGAGATTTGTTTTTAGCACGCACCGGATTTTTTACGCGTGAAAAATATCTTGCTGAAATCTCTGTCCAGTTTCAAAAGCACCAGGATAATTACGGAAGATTTAATTATTCCGTTGCGCAATCTTCTTTCGATACCTGGCTGGATGGGTACGTACCGGGAGTTCCCGGCAGAAAAACTTCTATTTATACGGAAGGCTTTTTTATTGCGCTGATGCTGGATTTTATGATCCGAAAATCCACTTCAGGAAAAAAATCTCTTGATGATGTGATGCGCAAATTATATTTTGATTTTGGAAAACAGCATATAGGTTATACAGAAAATGATATTGTTAAAACGGTTGAATTTATAGCGGACAGGCCTTTTACAGATTTTTTTGAAAATTATGTTTATAAGCCGGTATCTTATGATTCATTGCTTAGCGAATTATTGAGTTATGCCGGTCTGGAAATCAGGAAATCACTTTCTCCAAAAAGTTATGAACGAATGTTTGGCTTTAAAACTGAACAGGCAGGCGGAGTAAATAAAATAAGCGCCATACTACCCGCCTCTCCGGCTGCGTTTTCAGATTTAGCAAAGGGTGATGAAATTATTTCTGTAAATAGTTTTAAAGCGGAAAATAATTTGAATGAGCTTTTCCATTATTTTGAAAAGGATGAAATCACGCTGCATGTCTTTTCATCAAAAAAATTAAAGACGGTAACATTAAAAGCTTCAGCAAAAACCTTTTGTGATTCTTATGAAATTAATGTAATGGATAAAATAAGCCCCGGAGAGGAGGCGTTTCTAAAAGCATGGTGCGCTTAAGTTTATCTTCTCTTTATTGGCAAAAAGTGATAAACCCGGTGAAATTCTTATTTAATTTTTAATTATCAGAAAAATACTTATCTTTACAGAATAAATCGTCCTGAATTCATTTTCCTTTCATTAGGAGCCATGATATTTGTACTCTAAAATAAAATTAATTACTAACAAACTAAAAATTCATTAACATGAAAAAATTATTTGCAATTATCACAATGTTTGTCCTTGGAGCAGGTATTGCTGTTGCCCAGGATGCGGGAAAGAAAGCTGATCCGGCTTCAATTTCCACAAAAAAACAAACTACTGTAACAACCAATAACTGTGACATGAACAATTTTTGCTGTATGAGAGCCGGCCGAATGACCCAAATTAAAGACGGTCAGGAAGTTGGTATGAAAGCAGACCTGGCTTTAAATAATGGAGCAAAAGTTACAACAAACGGAACACTTACTGATGCAAAAGGAAATACAGTGACGCTGAAGGAAGGCGAAGCCATTGACATGAATGGTAACATTTGTGTTATGGGAGTTAATCCTGCTACTGTACCTCCTGCAGAGGTTAAATAACCCGCGGAAAATTATTCAGTGAAAAAGGCTAAGCCATGTGCTTAGTCTTTTTTTTTTGATTTATCCCGGTTGTTTAGTAAGTTTACATTGTATAATCATCATGAATACATGAAATTTTCGCGCGTACTTATTGCTGTTGATAACAGCGCTAATTCGAAAGAAGCTGCACAATCAGGTTTTCAGCTTGCACAGCGCCTGGGTGCGGAAGTTGCTTTGGTTTTTGTAATTGAAATCATTGTCAATCTGGGGGACCCTGTCGAGCCGGAAATGCCGGTTGATATAATACAATTGAACAAAGAAAATGGAATGAAAACCATGCAGCAGTTAATAGAATTATTCAGTGCAAATGTTAAGACTGAACTTTTTACACCCCAGGGTATTCCAAAAAATGAAATTCTTACTACAGCGGCTGATTGGAATGCAGATATTATTGTTGTTGGCACACACAGCAGAACCGGCCTGAGTCATTTGATATTAGGCAGTACTTCTGAATATGTAGTTCGTCATTCAAAAGTTCCGGTCATGGTAGTTCCGTTAAAGAATTTTTGAAAATATTATTTTATTTTCACCAGCTTCAGGATTTTACTGTTTGCACCATTGGTAATTAATGCTGAAAAAACTCCCGGAGGTAATTGCCCGTTTCGGATTAGCAATTGGGGAGTGAAGGATTCTTCATAAAAAATATTTTTTCCAATTGCATCAAAAATTTTTATAGATGTCTTTTCATCATTTTCATTTTGTATCGTGAAAATGAAATCACCGGGAGAAGGATTGGGAAATACATTTACATCAAACAAACTTTCATCTTCCTTTTCATCTTCCATCAGCCTGCATGGTACTGTAACCTGCACTCCTGCTGATGTTCGTTTGCATCCGTTTGCATTGGTTACTTTAACTTTATATAAACCTGCCGAATCAGCAACGTAGTTAATGTTGACCGCCCCGCTGATATTGGTTCCGTTCTTCTTCCATTGGTAAATTAACCCTGCTCCTGAATTAGCTTTCAGTGTAACACTGTCTCCGGCACAAAATGTTGTGGGTCCCTGAGGAGTAATTGAAGCAGCGGGTAAAGCATAAATTGTTACAACTGCACCGACAGCGCTGGTCCTGACGCATCCTGTAAGCGTATTAGTAACTGTAACTTTATAAGTTCCTCCAACAGTTGCAGTATAATCCGAATTAGTGGCGCCCGGAATAATTACACTGTTTTTTTTCCATTGATAGCTTCGGTTAGCAGCCATAAGTGCATTTAATTCTACGCTGTCACCCGAACAGAAGGAGGTGGGACCGCTGGCTGTTATGGCAGCAGCAGGCGGAGTGCAGACCAGGGTCTTTGAAAAGTACAAAGCAGTTGCTTCCGAAGTATTATAATAAGTTATATACGATTTTACAATCGTGCCTGCATGGCTGATATAAGTTCCCAAACCGGAAAAGACCGAATCAGCCGTTCCCCATGCTACTCCTGCATGATCGGTTGAACGGCTGTATTTTAAATAATTTCCCGACATATATGCAACCGCAGGTTTTCCGGCAGCAATAGTAAGCTGGCTTTCCGAATTTCCTGTTCCGATTGTAACAGGGTTGTTCCAAGTAGTTCCGTCTGAATCGTTTGCATGAAAATAAAGCCCCCCGTTGGAAGCTATGGCCGGAAAGCCATTTACAACACACATTGACGCATATTGGCCCACATTGCCCGAAGAATTAATCTCTAAAGGTGTACCCCACGAACTTCCGGAGCTGTTAATAGCACGCGCATATTTCAGTTTCTGGTTAGTGCTGTCATAGTATGCTATTGCCGGGTGGCCATTGACTTCCGCGAGTGAATTGTATTTTCCGACCATCCCGATGGTATCCACAGCTACAGGCGATGCCCATGAAGTACCGTTTGGATTGCCAGCCCTGACAAACATCAAATGAGAATTGGCAGGATTGTAATACGAAACAGAAGGGGTATCATTTATTACTGCAAGGGAGATAGAGCTATAAAGTAAATTAAGATTGGCTATAGAATCCAGCAATACAGATGCGCCCCACGCGGACCCTGTTGCATCAGCTGCACGGACAAATTTCAGCCTGAATATATTTGAACTATAATTGATGTAAGCAATGGCGGGCCGTCCATTCACTAATTCCAATTTACTGCCAAACCCGGAACCGGCATTTCCGTCAACTATAACAGGAGGCTGCCATGGAATTAGGCCGGAAGTATCCGCAGCCCGCACATAGCATAAATTGGAATGCACAGATTCGTAAAAAGAAAGAGCCGGGCACCCTTTAACTATTTTCAGTGAGCAGAATAATCCTGATACTCCCCTGTTTTGTATCCGGACCGGGATATCCCAGGAGTTCCCGGTTACATCAAGAGCGCCTTGAAAATAAAATTCTTTGGGGTTTAAATACCTGAAAACAATTTTTGGCTTTCCATTCATAACAGTAAGCTTGTTTTCTGAAGTTACGACTTGATTTGTATCACCTACAGGAATTTTAGTGCCCCATGCCAATCCGTTAGCATCTGATGCACGCAGGTAATAGAAATCATTTGCAGCAGCGCTGGAAAAACTAACTGCCGGAAATCCGGCTACAA
>DATEMK010000265.1:0-11671 GCA_035275625.1 Bacteroidia bacterium | reverse complement strand
TTAATATTATTGTTTGGTTGGAACAGCTTTCTTAGTGTTCTCCTGCGCATAATTTGTTTTCGGGTTATAGCTTGAACCCTGGTTAATCACAGCATTTACCTGGCTGTAAAATTGATTTCCATCTTTTGCAATTTTCTTAACCCTGTAGTAAGCAAACCCTGCAGGAGGTGCTTCATCCATCCAGCTATAAAATAATTCAATAGCTGTACCGATTCCTTCTTTAACTCCGACAGACTGAAAATCTTTTGCATCGCCTGAACGCTCTATAATATAAATGCAATCGGCCGGTTCGTTCTTAGCCGTCCAGTTTAAAAATACTTTGCCGGAATTATACACGGTAGTATAATTACAGATGGTGCCCGGGCTGGTGGTATTTGCGAGCAGCATTTGATTCGGATCATTTTGCTGTGCAAATCCCGATGTAACCGTAAGCGTCATCAGTATAAAGACAATCGCTTCAATAAGAAATAGAAATTTAAATGCAGAACCGTTTTGTCCGTCCCTGTTGTAATATCTTTTAGGATTGGAATACATAGCCAGGCGGTTTTGCTTAATCATTTTGTAAAAATCCTGTGATTCTTCATAAGTGGTGTTCATAAATTTGTCCTCCGTTTTTTTGTTATGATAAATGTTTTTTTGTTATGGGTAAATATACTTTCGTTACGTTTTTTAGATATGCTATATGTGTGAAATGTATTTCAGTTGTAAGATTTTTTCATTTGAAACGGCAAACGGTTACCCAGGGTTTCAGTTTTATTATAATTATTTTTACTTCCTCTCCCGAAAAAAGGTTTCATTTTTAAAAAAAACTTTTAAATAGTACGTAAGATTAGTCCCACGGAAAGATCAATTTGAAGTACTCGCCCTGTAAGAACTCTTTTTTAAGAAAAATTAAGAGAAAACCTTACAAGAAAACACGGTATATTAAGGAGCCAATGTGTGGTTTAATAACTGAATGAATATACCTATTATATAAAGTGAATGAATCAAGAATCTTTTTCATGAAATTTTCTGTAAGGGTTAAAATCGTTAGAACTTTTTTCAAATTCATAAGTAAAACTTTTGCATAAGGATTCCTTAAGAAAATAATTTTTTAAAAAAGCAAACCTTTCAAAAAAGCTTGCGTATCACTCTGTCTAAAATCAATTATTTTAAAACACCCAATTAAAAATTATTCTATGGAAGTATTAAACAAAACAATCAAAAAATTAAGCGATGCCGAATATGATGAACTTGTAATGCAGGTTGCAGGTAAGAAAAGAAACAAACCTTATTTAATTCTTGAAGCTTCACGCAGTCGTGATGTAAGCGATGATGAAATGATGGAAATGCTGCAGGTAAATCCGGGAGCATATTATACACTCAAGTCGCGGTTAAATAATAAGATCGCTGCTGTATTATCAAATAAGGTACAAAGTCCGGTGAACATTCTGATGAATGAAGTGGCAAAAATTCCGGCACATTTACTCGGAACCAATCGCGAATTTTCCATTCGCGCACTGGTTGACCTGGAGAAACAGCTTATTGAATACGATTTATCCACTGAATTAATATTGGTTTATAAAACCCTTGCTCAGCTTAATCTTTATACTGACGATTATACCCATTATGATAATTTATATAAAAGGCATGTGGCTTTTTCTCTTGCAGTTGGCAAAGCGGAAAATATTTTATTCCGTTTCATACGGAAGATGGGAACTTACCTTCTCACGCTTGAGAGGGAAGCATTGGAAGATCTTATCTTGCTCAAAAGAGAACTGTCCAATATCTGTGAAATGTATGATTCACACCGGTTGTTTGTTTTTTACAGCATTGTGAATATTTATTATCAGTGCAATGTATTAAGCAGCCGCGACAGCCTGAAATCACAGGAGATGGAAATTGAGAGTACGCTCCAGAAAATGACTGCAACTTTTGAAAAGTACAGCCAGGATACATTTTATCAAAGCATACGGTTCATTGTTGATTTTCTGTATTTCGAATATTACCAGAAAACGCAAAACCAGGTGCGGGCTGATTTTTATTTAGAGAGAATTCATCCGCTTATTCCAAACATGTGTCCTATGCATGCGATGAATTTCTACATTATTCAATGTTTGAATACTAAAGTTGAAAAATATTTGAATGATCAGAACCTGGAAAGTCTTGTTTTTTTAAATCCTTCCCTGGCCCCCACCTTAGATATTAACATGCAGGAGGAATATCATTATATTTCTCTTAAAAAGTTTCTTGCCGTATCAAAATTTTACCAGGGTGATTTTTCGGGTGCTGCAAAAACCATGAATGAGCTTAGAAATAACATTTCACTGAAAAAATATTTGCACTGCGACATTGAATCCAAACTGTTCCAGGCATTGCAATATTGTATTATGGGCGAAGACGGCTTGTGTCACCAGATCATTTCGAGTGTAAAAAGGCAGATTTCGGAAAATGAGCAGCAGTGGGAATCCGCTTCGCTTTTTATCAAACTTTTAAAATCGGCTCTTAAACCGCTTGACTATCGAAAAAAAATTAAGCGCGTAAATGAAATCTGGATTGAATTCACTGAGAAAAATAATGCTGCATCGCACCCTGTTTTGCGTTTTGTAAAGCTGGATGAAGCGCTGATGCGTAAAATGGCAAACCCGATTAAGGAATAATGATCAATAACCAACGATCAATTTTCAATTAAACCTGAAAACTGGAATTTGGGATTTGGTATTTGGACATTAAACATTCACCGCCTCGAGATACTTTTCGCTCAGGGGCTTGTTAATGTACTTCAATACATAAGGATTGGTGGAAGCCCGGTTGATGTCATCAGGACTGATGGAGGAGGAAAGCACAATCACTTTGCACTTTTCTTTAATTCCCGAATCCAGTTTCTCAAAATCCTGCAGGAAAACAAAACCGTCCTTCACCGGCATGTTCAGGTCAAGAAAAACGATTCCCGGAAGCGAATCAGGTTTATTTTCCTGTTCCTTTAAATAATCAATGGCGGCATCCGAAGAATTTTTTACAATCACTTCCTCTGCAAACCCGCTGGAGTTGATGATTCTTTCATTGATAAAATTATCTATTTCATTGTCATCTACCAGAAGAACGCTTTTGTAGCGATAAGGTGCTGTTGTTTTTTCATTCATTTGGTGACTTATTAGGTTATTTTGTTTGCGGTTGACAGTCCCGATCAATCGGGACGACACTCCCGATTTCAACGGGATGCTCTACCAAGCTGTTCCTTAAATTTTCAATATATTTTTTGCTTTTCATTTGTTTGATCCTTCTCTCTCTTTCCTGGGCTTCCTTTTTTGAATTATATTGCTCTGAATAGACAAGTTTCCATGGAATTCCTTTACTGGTAAAATTTGCCTTTCCATAATTGTGTTCCTTTAATCTTTTTTCTGGCTGAGAAGAAGAACCAACATAATACTTCTTTAATTTATCACTCCAAATTATGTAAACAAAATATTTGTCAACGTAATCCATGTTTTGTGGTGACAGGTGGAATCGAACCACCGACACAAGGATTTTCAGTCCTTTGCTCTACCGACTGAGCTATGTCACCGCTTTTATTATTTTTTTACCACCGCCACTCCCGATTTCATCGGGATGCTCTACCGACTGAGCTATGTCACCGAAAGTCAAAGTGTCGGCAAAAGTAATTTTTTTTTATGGAAATTCAGAAAATTTATTCCTTCAATATTTTCTTCCTGTAAATTCCTTCCCCTGTATTAATTTCTACAATATAAACCCCATCCGGAAAACTTCTCATATCAATTTTCATTTCCCCAGTGTTGTGTCGCAATTTCCTTAGTTCTCCGCCAGGGCGGATCAGGGATCTTCCGAATAAATCATACACCTCCACACTCACATTTTTTGCTTCTTTTAATGTAAATGAAATACTTATAAAATCTTTTGCGGGGTTTGGATAAATTTTTATTGCTTCGTTTTCGTTTTGTTCTTCGATGTCGGTGCAGGGCATGAGTGTGAGGGAGACATCATCAATGTAGACGTATACTATTGGCCAGCTATTATTAATTAAAATAGTATCTGTAATAAAATCATCTTTAAAATTTCCTATAATCAAGTAATCTTCTCCACCGTTTGCATTATAATCACCTGCAACTAAAGTCCAGTTTAATGTATCAAATAAAAATCCTGTTACATTATTTAATTGTGGCGTAAATGGTAAAGGGTAGTAATTAGTAATGCCGGAGATTGCAGTATCAGAAAAATAAACACCAATATCATCTGTTGTAAATTTACATGTATCCCCTAAACTTAAAAACATTTCAAAATGATAACAAGTATTTGCAGTAAGTGTTGATGTTAGTGGAGCCTCAATATATTCACGGTAACTGGGATTTGTACCGATTGCGTTATCAAATAAATAAATCCCTCCATAAGCCGATCCACCATGAGCATTTTGATAACCAAAAAGATTATCCGGTATGTCAACAAAAGATGCAGGAATTGCACATGTATTAAAATAATCCGGACTTGCAGAATTTGGATTAATCCAATACAATGCTTTAGATAGCTGCGAATAATAAGTAGGACAAGAAGAATACCCCTCAAAATCCCCATTCGGCACCAGGTTCTGCCCTTTTCCCGCGAAAGCGGTCGAAATTAAAAACAAGAACAGTAAAATTTTTTTCATCAACCAAATGTAAACAAAAAAACCGTCCGCCACAGGCGAACGGTTTTAATTCAAAGCCGGTTTCATACCTTAAGTCCTCCCCGGAGGGGAGGATTTAGATGGGACGTTTTACAATAAATAAACGCCATAACATAAACCCCAAACCTCAAACTTTAAACCATAAACCCGAAACTCTTAATTTCGCCCTCATGAACCTCATCATTGACATCGGAAACACCCTAACCAAACTCGCCATTTTTAATAACGATAAATTAATTGAGCAATGGACAGAAGATAACGATACCGGCAAAACATCTCACGCCAATCCGGGAAAAAATCTTGATATTTCAAACGTTATTCTATCCACAGTAACAGAGAATAATCCTCTTCCTCCCCAAACAAATAAAGAAAAATCTTTTACCATCATACTTGACCACAGCACACCCCTCCCCATAAAAAACAAATACAAAACTCCTCAAACCCTCGGCAACGACCGCCTCGCCAATGCCGTTGGAGCAACCCTTTTTTTTCCCAAAAAAAATGTTTTAATCATTGATCTTGGAACCTGCATCAAATATGATTTCATTGATAAAAGGAAAAATTATCCCGGAGGCGCCATCTCACCCGGATTTGAAATGCGATTCAAAGCATTAAAACATTATACCGCCAAGCTCCCTCTCATTAAACCTTCAAAAAAGTTCTCCCTTACGGGTAATAGCACGGAACAATCCATCCTGTCAGGAGTTCAAAACGGGATCATTTTCGAAATAAACGGAGCGATTGAACAATACAAAAAAAAATATGATGAATTAAAAGTGATACTAACCGGGGGCGACCATGCGTTCTTTGCTGATCACTTAAAAAGTTCCATCTTTGCAGCCCCGAATTTGACAGTGCAGGGATTAAACGAAATCTTAAATTATAATATAAGAAAAAAGGAACGCTGATAACGCGGAAAAAAAGGATTTTAACGTCCGCCTTAGGCGGATGCATTCATCAGCATTATCCGTCATCCGTGTTCAATTATAACAATCATTTTATCTCTATGCAATTTAAATACATTCATAAAAAAACTTTTTCATTTTCACTTTTACTTTCACTTTCACTTTCGCTGAATGCACAGCGCGCCACTGTTTCGCCTTATTCACGTTACGGCATTGGTGAGCTTGCTTCACCCGCAACCGTTGCACAAACCGGCATGGGCGGCACCGGCAACGCCATCTACTCAGGCGACCGTCTGAATCTTATCAACCCCGCTTCCTATGCATTTGACACCATCACCACCTTCGAAGCAGGCTTTAAATGTGAAATATCAAATCTTAAAACCACGTCTAATTCACAAACCGCCAACGGAGTCAATATCTCCTATCTTGCTTTCGGATTCCCTGTCATTAAAAATAAATGGGGAGCCAGCCTCGGTGTGATCCCTTACAGCAACGTGGGGTACAACATCAATACCGAATCAGTGGATGACAAGATGGGACCTGTAAGATACACGTTTAAAGGGGATGGAGGCGTAACAAAATTTTATCTCGGAAACGCCTATGCTCCCTTTTCAAACCTTGCCGGCAAATTTTATATTTCAGAAAAGTATAAAAAGCTCGTGGCAGATAAAGACACCGTTCAAATCAAAAAGTATGAAAACCGCTTTAATGCTTTAAAAGGTTTTTCCATCGGCTTCAATGCATCCTGGCTTTTCGGTTCCATTAATACATCGAGAAGTGTTGAATTTACCGAATCGCCCAATTCGTACAATACAAGGATCAGCAACACCACATCGCCCGGTGATCTCTATCTTAATTTTGGATTGCTTTACACATACAAAATGAAAAAAGAAAAATTTTTTAATGTGGGATTGTCCGGGGCCATGAGTTCAGAGATCCGTTCAAAATTTAATTCCTACTGGTACAACTACAGTTCAACAGGAGGAGTTTTTGAAACCGTTGTTGACACCGTTCAGTTCATAACAGACCAGGTCGGCAATACTACCATCCCCATGTATTACTCAGGAGGAATTGCTTATGGCAAAACAGGCAAATGGCTGCTTGGCGCTGATGTCACGATGCAAAGCTGGAGCGAATTCAAATCGTTCAGCACAAATGATGCTTTACAAAACAGCTATAACATTGCCCTTGGCGGGGAATGGATTCCAAATAAAAAAGGACTAAAATTCAGCCAGAAAATCAGTTATCGCCTGGGCGGGCATTACACCAGGTCCTATGTAAATCTCAACAACACCTCCATCAATGATTATGGTGTAGCTCTCGGATTCGGCATTCCGGTTATTAATAAAGACCGCATACAAAAAGCAACTTTTCAGCTCGGCATCGAAGCCGGTCAAAAAGGAACCACAAAAGATAACCTGCTCAGCCAGCAGTACCTTCGTTTTCATGTAGGGGTTTCTTTGAATGAATCCTGGTTTTTCAAGAGGAAATACGATTAGTTCGGAGGTCAGAGGTCAGAGGTCAGACTTCCGACATCTGACCACCGACTTCAAATTTTCCTAACTTTGAATATTAAACCTTCAACTTTGAACACCAAATTTTTTTTTACTTTAGCTTTTATTTCCGCAATATTTTATTCGTGCGTCAATGATAAAAGCGAAGTTGAACTTATCACAAAAAAAATAAACCTTCCTGTTGAATCAGCCGTAAACATTGAAGTTCTCTACAGCGACTCGGCAAAAGTAAAAGCAAAGCTGAAGGCTCCGTTAATGAACCGTTATTTAACTCCGAAACCCTATGTGGAAATGCCCAAAGGGATTGATCTTAAGTTTTTTGATGATACCTTAAATATCATTTCAACCATAACGGCAAACTACGCCATCAGCCGCGAATCAGATGACATCATGGAAGCGCGAAACGATGTGGTGGTCGTAAATAAAAAAGGCGAACAGCTCAACACCGAACATTTAATCTGGGATCAGAAAATAAAAAAGATTTATTCAACCGTATTTGCAAAAATTACAACCAAAGATGAAATCATCATCGGAAACGGGTTTGAAGCCAACGAAGATTTTACCAATTATAAAATAAATAAAGTAAAAGGAGTATTTAACGTCAGTAAAGAAAAACATGCTCCGGATTCTTGAAATATCCTGGCTCTTAGTGGTCCTGTTCGGAACCGGTTTTGGAGTTTATAAAACTTTTTCCGAAGGATTCATTGATGCGGTTTATATTTTTATAATTACCAGCTTTGCATTGATCTTTTACATAGTCCGCAGGAAACAACGCATCTCCATGCAAAAACACGAAGAAGAATAATGTCAGGTTTTAGGTTTTAGGTTTAAGGTTAAAGTTGCTGACGCGACTAACCTTAAACCTTAAACCTTAAACCTTAAACAAAAAATGAACATCACCATCATCATCATCAGTTCCATGCTCCTTGTAGGTTTTTTTTCAGGAATTGAATTAGCATTTCTTTCAGCAAACAAATTTAAAATCGAGCTGGAAAACAAGCAGGGGAAATTCACTGCAAAAATTCTCAGCTTTTTTGTTAAAGCGCCTTCCAAATTTATTTGCACCGTACTTGTTGGCTTAAACATAGCGCTCGTTATTTACGGAACCTATATGGCGCATCTCTTAGAGCCGCTTATTTTTGAGTTTGTACCCGGCAGGTACCAGTCAGAAGTTTTAACCCTTATTATTGAAACATTTATTTCCACATTGCTGATTCTGATTGCCGGAGAATTTCTTCCAAAAATTTTATTCAGGATAAATCCAAACGAAACGCTTTCTTTTTTTTCATTACCCGTTTTTATTTTTTACTTTTTATTTTATCCTGTAGTGGTGTTGATTCTCGGCATTACTCATTTCGGGCTTCGCACTTTGTTTAAAATTGATTTTACCGAAACCCGGCCTTTATTCGGCCGCATTGACCTGGATCATTATTTAAGCAACATCAGTACAAGAAATATTCAGAACAGCGAAATCAATTCCGAAATTGAAATGTTCCAGGCAGCGCTTGATTTCAGCAAAATAAAAATCAGGAATTGCATGATCCCCCGCATGGAAATTATTGCCATGAATGTGGAAGCTCCCATTCAGGATTTGCGGAATAAATTTATTGAAACACGTCTTTCACGAATTCTTATTTACCGCGATGCAATCGAAAATATAATCGGCTTTGTTCATTCTTATGAAATGTTTAAGCATCCTGAAAACATTCAATCCATTCTTTTACCCGTTTCTATTTTTCCTGAAACGATGACTGCGCAGGGCCTGCTCAAACATTTCACGCAGGAACACCGCAGTGTGGCTGTGGTAGTGGATGAGCACGGCATTACTTCAGGAATGATTACTGTAGAAGACGTAATTGAAGAAATTTTCGGAGAGATACAGGATGAGCATGATACGGAAGACCTTGTTGAAAATAAAATAAGCGATCACGAATATCTTTTTTCAGGCCGCCTTGAAATTGATTACCTCAATGAAAAATACAATCTTAAAATTCCGGCTGGTGGTTATGAAACCCTTGCAGGATTTATTTTCTATTATCATGAAAGCATTCCTGAACCCACCGAAGTAATTACCATCCCTCCTTTTGTAATAAAGGTTCAGACATTAAAAGGGAACCGTATTGAACAGGTGCGATTTAAAATTGACCGGGATTAATTTTTTGATCACACTCCGTGCTCTTTCATTATTTTGCTCAGCCATTTTATCATCATAAAAATAATAGCGGCTGTAATTAATGCGAGAAGAAAATTTACCAAAAAGAAGTTTGCTTTGTGTTCATAGCCATCCCATAAGCTGGCCAGCACCCCGCTCATTTTATTCCCGATTGATGTGGAAAGAAACCATCCTCCCATCATCAACCCTGTAAGGCGCGGAGGAGACAATTTTGAAACGAGCGATAATGCCATAGGACTAAGACACAATTCTCCGACCGTTATCACTCCATAGCAGCCGATAAGCCACCACATCGAACTTTTTTCCATGCCGTTATGGCAAGCATACGTTGCACCTACCATTACCAGCGTTGAAAGAGCAGTGATGAACAAACCATAAAAAATTTTCCAGGGAGTAGTGGGCTCTTTATTTTTTCTTTTCAGAAAATTCCAGAAAATTACAATGACGGGTGTCAGCAAAACCACCCAAAAAGGATTTACAGACTGAAACAGCTCAGTAGAAACAAGTTTTACAGGTTCACCTTCTGCCGGAAGTTTTTCAGGCGGAAGATTTTTAAAGTATAAAGGATAATTCCAATTCTTGATGGGTTTATCGTTCGCGTCACGGGCAATGCGGAATTGTTCGTCAGCGAGTGGTACAGAGTCCTTTTTCATTTTTACTTCCTGCACCATTCCCAGCGCTTTTGCAGGGGCAACAAGCGCTGAAGGAACTTCCCTGGCGGTATAGCTTTCTGCCCAGGTGGTTAATGCTGTGCCGTTTTGCTTAAAGATCGCCCAGAAAATTATTGCCACTGCAAATACCGCAAGCAATGCAGCAATAGGGCGTTTATCTTCGGCATTGGAACGTACCATGATGGAAACATAATATCCGGCAACAGGAAGCGCACCAAAAATAAAAGCATCCGTGCTGTCGCTGCCAAAAATATTTTCGGGTATAACCCACCCGATATACCCTGCAATCAAAGCCGGAACAATTGTCAAACCTAAAATCTTCGAGACCGGCATGTCTTCTGCCTTAGTCGGTTTTCTTATATCAGCATGTTTGTAATGTTTTTGCCCGATCCAAAAAATGATGACCCCGATAAACATTCCGATGCCTGCGGCAAAGAATGCAGCACCCCAGCTAAAAGTATTGCGGAGGTAAGCTCCGAAAAAATTGCAGATGAATGCGCCAATGTTTATGCCCATATAAAAAATATTATATCCCGAATCTTTTAATGGCTTGTATTTTTCCTCGGTATAAACATTTCCAAGAAGAGTTGAAATATTTGGTTTGAAAAAACCATTGCCAACACAAATAATCAGCAGCGATACATAAAAAGCAGTCATTCCCGGCAATGCAAGGCCACAGTAGCCGACTCCCATCAATATTCCCCCAATGGTTATGGACAGCCTGTAGCCCAAAATCCTGTCGGCAAGCAGCCCACCGATAAAAGGAGTAAGGTAAACCAGTGCAATGTAGGTTCCGAAAATGTCAGAAGCTTCTCTCCTGTCCATTGCCATTCCGCCCCTCTGTGTGTCGGTCATATACAGAAAAAATATTCCCAGCATAAGATAAAATCCAAACCGTTCCCACATTTCTGAAAGAAACAAATAAGGTAATGCTTTAGGATGTTTTTTTGTCATAGCAATTTGAGATGGATTAGATTTTGGAAAGATAGAATTTTTTCAATAACAAGCAGGCTGCATCATTATGCGACTCTTATAAAAACAAAATTCCCTCTGCCTTTGGCGGAGGGAATTTTAACAAAAACTAACCCTATTTTTACCTTTATAATAACGAAAGTAAAAGCCTGTTTAATATTGAAGTTCTGATGAATAATTTTTTATTTTGATGAAGTGCTCACATCATTTATTTTCATTTCATTTATCAGGTTGGTTGCCCCGGCAAATTTGTCAACGATAAAAAGAACATATCGTATATCCACAACAATGGTTCGCTTGTAGTTGGGATCAAAAACAATATCCCCGCACATGGCTTCCCAATTCCCGTCAAATGCCAGGCCGATCAATTCACCTTTATCGTTAAGCACCCCGCTGCCCGAACTGCCGCCTGTAATGTCGTTATTCGTGAGGAAGCATACTTTCATCTCTCCGTTTTCAGCATAGTGCCCATAGTCTTTTTTATTGTACAGCTCTGCCAGCTTTTTCGGAACATTGTAATCTTTATATTTATCATCCATTTTTTCCATGATCCCTTCAAGAGTCGTGAAGTAATCATAATGGACTGCATCCATCGGGTCATAATCTTTTACAGTGCCATAACTCAGCCTCATGGTGCTGTTGGCATCAGGAGCAAACTTTTTACCAGGATACATTTCACGCATCCCTTTAATATGCGCCCGGTTTAATTTTGATAGTTTCTGATCTATTGTTTTTAGTTGCGGGCTTAATGTTGTTTTGTAATAATCCAATATAGAAGT
>DATEMK010000264.1:0-4995 GCA_035275625.1 Bacteroidia bacterium | reverse complement strand
CGCAAGAGGCAAAAATCAGGGCAATAACCAGGAAGCAGATGTTACTTTGTTTATTCATATCTTTTTTGTTTAATTATTATTTAAAAAACTAAGCCCGCGAATGTACTTTTTTTTTTAAAACCAGGCAAAGCAAGTTTTTACTGATTGGAATCGTTATAAACTTTCTAAACAATGAGGAATGCTAAAAATTCTACCCTGCAATTAATTTATATTATTATTGTTTTTATGGGAAGAATCGCAAACAACTATTAACTCAAATGTTCCTGTTTCTCCTATACCTGGTACACTATTTATTAATTGACCCGGCTCTACTTTGTCAATGGTAACATAGGAACCATTAAAGGATTTCAATGCGAATTTGTTATTTCCCAGATCAACAATTTTAAAAATTTCAAATTTTCCGGGGCTTGCTTGATATGCCATTAGTATTGAATCGGTTTCTGATGTAATCCCAACATATTTTTCCTTTGATGATTGAAGTGTGCAAAAATCTCCAACGTATCTTCGCAACAAAAATTCCTCCCAGCTAAAGGGTTGGTCGCGGTTGCAAACTACCCGTCCGTTACGATCAGCATCTGCACATACAAATTTTTGGTTGCTGCCTTTAATATTTACTTTATATGTGTAAAGTAATTTTAACCCGTCAGCAGAAAGGTCAAATACTTCTCTTTCAGGCAATCCTTTCAAAGCATTTTCGGTATCGGGGCGAGTTAGCATCAAGACATAATTATCGGGAAAAATTAATTTACCAAATATCTTAAAATACAAGTTTGCATTCATGCTATCATAGTGCAATAAAGTAGATTTTGCCTGCTCCGTCTGAAAAAGATTCAGCAAAGAGAAAAAAAGAATGAATATTATTAAAATGATTTTTTTAATCAGCTTGCCGGTTGTGCATTTTTTGATAAATACACCAAGGGGCAAAGCTGATACGGCAAAAGAATCTATCATTGGACGAGCGCCAAAACTTCCGCCATACCACCATGACCACCAGCTGAATATAACATAAACGTTTACAATAGAAAAAATAATTGCACTCCATGCAAAAATTTTACGTTCCCGGAATGCAAGCCATAAGCCTGGAATAATCATAAGCATTGCAGGAGCGTAAATGAAAAACCCTTTTCGAAAGCCAAAAAGCCCCTCTAAAATGTGCGGGTTATTGAAAAAAAATCTTTGATTTCCATATGAATAATAGACCCAATGCCCGGATGTATATTTCCAGTAAATGAGCTGAAGAGATATTGGTATAAAAACAGCAACTACAATAATCAGTGTCAGCGGCCATTTTTCTTTAATAAGCCTGATCTTTTGCAAAAAAGAATTTTTATCAATAATTGAATAGAGAATAAAAAAAAGGGCTACTATGCAGTTAGTCGGACGAATCAAAGTAATTGTGCCTAAAATCAACCCTGTCAAAAAAGAATTAAGGAAAGAAGGTTTTGCATGCCATTTAACCGTAAGCCATAAAAAAATACTGAAAAGACCAAAATTATATACGTGAGACATGCCGCTTTCATAACTCGTATAATAAAATAAATTTGTACACAGGGCTATGACAAGTAATGTTAATGCAACAGTCCGCTCATTGAAAAAAGCTTTCAGTGTTTTTCTCAAAAAAATCAAACCGATTGTAAAATAAAACAATGCTGCAAAAGCGATTGAAAATTCATATACTGGTGTATAGCCATTTGTTGGCAAAAAATTCAGGATGGAATAGAGGTGTGCTATGTAAAAAAATGGCAGAAGCAAAAGGGCCACGCCCATGGTCATTTTTTGTACGACTCGGTTATCTTTCGTAGTTGGCGTATAAATTTTAGCCTGAATTTCGTTCTTCTGGTCGCTGACAAATCTGAAAGTTAAATCGTGATAAATAAAAGTTGCCGGAAGATAACAGTAATAGAAAATAACATCGTCCCGAATAATAGAGCCTGTTTTCCACCTGCCGTTTATAAAGGTACAAAGGGCGGTGAATAAAACAATAATGACAAGAAGTGATTTAGAGGTAAATACTTTTTTTAGCATACAATTGTTATCTCTCAAACACCATTTTGCCGGCTAAGACAAATGTAAATAAATACAAATGTTTTTAACCATAAAGCTGTTTATTACATAAATGCAGAACACGTCTTTCAAAATGAGGACAAACTTAAGCAAAATGAAAACCGGTAGCTGGGTGTGCTGGCCCACTGACTTTCTCTGCAAAAATTAAAATGTCTTTTTATTAATTTTAAAGTGAGGGAAAATATTCCTAAACTCACCTGAATAAATTATATTTCAAAATACAATATAATGCCCTGAACCCATCCTTCCAACCTATTTTTTTTCCTTCTTCGTACGTACGGCCGTAGTAAGAAATTCCCACTTCGTAAAACCGGATATTTTTTACCCGCGAAATCTTTGCAGTCACTTCGGGTTCAAAACCGAAACGTTTTTCTTTAAGCTTTATAGATTGAATAATTTCTGTCTTGAAAAGTTTGTAACACGTTTCCATGTCGGTTAAATTCAGGTTAGTGAACATATTAGAAAATGCCGTGAGAAATTTATTCCCAATCGTATGCCAGAAAAACAAAATTCTGTGAGGGTTTCCACCTATAAACCGCGAACCGTAAACCACATCAGCATTGCCGTTAAGCACCGGTTTCAAAAGTTTATTATATTCTTCAGGATCATATTCAAGATCGGCATCCTGAATGATGAGGTATTCTCCCGTTGCCAGTTCAATTCCCTTATGCAAAGCTGCACCTTTCCCCTGGTTATGTTCCTGGTTGAACAAACGAATTTTATGGTCGGGAAGATTTGCAATATATTGTTCAATTACTTCTTTGGTTGAATCAGTTGAGAAGTCGTTAATAATGATAATTTCTTTTTCAATATCACGGAGTAATTTTACCTTTAATATTTTGTCAAGAATTAAATGAATGGTTTTAGCTTCGTTATATGCAGGAATAATTATTGAAAGTTTTTTAAATGAATCCATATTTTAAATAAATAAAATTCTGCTACTACCCAAATAATCCCGAATAAATTAAACTTTAATTTCGGAATGCGGTAAAAATAATCTTTTATAAAATTGAACTGATAAGATTGCAATTTAATTTTATTTCCAATTATTAGGTTTTAAGGTCAATGTTTTTAAATTTGCCGCTCCTAATATTTGGTTTGGTGAATAAATTTATTAATTGTTACTTGGGAAGATACGATTAAAAAAGCGGAAAACCTGTTAAAAATTATTTATTAATTAGTGAGTCAAAACTGAAAATCAGTGACCCCGGCTAAAGTTGTATAGTATTTAGCAATTCGTTTATTGATAATTTGAAATTTTATTAGGAAAAAGAACTGATGTTAATTTGTTTTGCGGGAAACCATCTTTTTTTGAATATCAAAGAGTATTCGTTTAGAATGAAATAATTCAAGGCATGCTTTATAAAAGATTGGTTAAAATTGCATAAATGGAAAAAATTGACATCTCCATCGTTGTGCCTTTATACAATGAAAGCGCATCTTTGCCTCATCTTATAGAACGACTTGAAAAATTAAGAACAAAACTTCCCGGTCTCAGTATAGAAATAATTTTTGTGGATGATGGCAGCAAAGACAATACAGGAGAAATCATTCAACAATTAGCCTTATCTCAATTACATTACCAGGCAATATTGTTATCCCGAAACTATGGTCACCAATTGGCTTTAACTTGCGGGTTGGCACAGGTGAGGGCTACACAGGCGGTAATGGTGATTGACGGTGATTTGCAGGATCCTCCGGAGCTGCTTACTTCATTTTATGAGTATTACAAGCAGGGGTCTGATGTCGTTTATGCTGTGAGACAAAAAAGGAAGGAATCATTTTTTAAAAAAACTGCCTACTATTTTTTTTACCGTATCCTGAAATCCATTTCATATGTTGACATCCCGCTTGACAGTGGTGATTTTTGCCTGATGAGCAGGCGTGTAGTTGATGTTTTGAATCAAATGCCGGAAGAGAGTAGATATTTACGCGGCATGAGGAGTTGGATCGGATTTAAGCAAACAGGAGTTGAATACGAACGCGAGGAAAGAATAGCGGGCAGCTCTTCCTATTCTTTAAAAGATTTAATTCGACTTGCCTATAACGGGATTTTCAACTTCAGTGAGTTCCCAATAAAATTTATAAAGCGCCTGGGATATGCCGCCATTTGTGCGTCCTTTATTTACTTTGTTTATAGCCTGATCATGAAATTTGTTTATCAAAACGTTCCCCAGGGTTTTACAGCGCTTCTTTTTACATTTATTCTTTTCAGCGGCATTCAGTTCCTTTCGTTAGGGATTATCGGTGAATACATACTACGGATTTTTTTCCAGGTTAAAAACCGTCCGCTTTATATTGTCAAAAATAAAATTGTGAATAAGGAAATTACACATTAACAATGAATGAACCTTATTACAGAGAATATTATCAGTTGGAACGCAATAACTGGTGGTTCAAAGTGCGTGCTCAAATAATAATGCAGCACCTGAAGAAAGTTTTGAAGCATGAGAATGATTTAAAAATTCTAAACATCGGGGCAGCCACCGGAAGGACTTCTGAATTATTAAATCAATTTGGGAATGTTACTTCATTAGAATATGATAAAGATTGCTGTGAATTCGTAAGACAAAAGCTTAAAATGGAAATAATCAACGGTTCCATTCTTGAACTTCCTTTTGCGGATAAAACATTTGACCTTGTTTGTGCTTTTGATGTTATCGAACATGTTGAAAATGATTTTGCTGGTGTGGAAGAAATGAAAAGAGTTTGTAAATCAGGGGGAATAATATGTGTGACCGTCCCCGCTTTCATGCAGCTTTGGAGTCATCATGATGTGGTTAACCAACATTATAGGCGCTATTTAATGCCTGGATTATTAAAATTGTTTAACGATCAGGAGGGCCAAATTATTTATAAAACTTATTTCAATTCAATATTATTTATTCCTATTTATTTTTTTCGACTGCTATCTAAAATTGTACCCGAGAA
>DATEMK010000263.1:0-10912 GCA_035275625.1 Bacteroidia bacterium | reverse complement strand
GATAATGAGCTGGTGATAATTAAAAGAGCCCCGTTTTTCAGTGCCATGATGAACGGGGAAATTATGCTTGCTTTTTCAACTGCGGAAATTATTCAGAGCAAGAAAGAAATACGCGCTACAGCATTGGTGGTAAGCGCCATCGTATTATTTATCGGCATACTCATAGGGTTCTGGCTTGCAAAAAATATTTCTGTCCCGGTTCTTGAATTGCGGGATGCTGCCCTCAGGGTGGGTGAAGGCGACCTCACCCAGCAGGTAAAAAAACATGCGAACGATGAAATAGGTGAGCTCAGCGAAGCTTTTAATAAGATGGTGAAAGACCTTGCTAAAGCCGAAGAGAAAGTAAAATCTGCACAGGACCAGCTTGTGCATGCTGAAAAGATGGCTTCGCTCGGACAGCTCACTGCCGGAATTGCGCACGAAATTCAGAACCCTCTCAACTTTGTAAATAATTTTTCAAGGGTTTCTGTCGAATTGCTTGATGAGCTAAAGCAGGCACATCCGGGTGACCAAACCGGCATCATGGATGACCTGAAAACCAATCTTGACAAAATAAATCATCATGGCGGGCGCGCTGAAAAGATTGTGAAAAGCATGCTGCTGCATAGCCGCAGCGGCAATAGCGCCTACCAGGCGGCAGATATGAATGCGCTCTGCGAAGAAGCGCTTAATTTTGCTTACCACAGCATGCGTGCAAAATATCCCGGATTCAGCAGTGAAGTGGAAAAAGAATTATCCGCTGGTTTGAAACCAGTATTTGTCATCCAGCAGGACATTATGCGTGTGATGCTTAATGTATGCAACAATGCATTTTATGCAGTAAAGGAAAAAGCCGAAAAAGAAATGGCATTGAAACGTAAAGATTATAAGCCAAAAGTTTCTGTGACCACATTAATGCTCAATAATCGAGTGACTATAAAAATAAAGGATAACGGACCCGGCATATCGAAAGAAATCTTTGATAAAATTTTTCAGCCTTTTTTTACCACCAAGCCCTCAGGCGAAGGAACAGGCTTAGGTTTAAGCCTTAGCTATGACATCATCACCAAAGGCCACAGCGGTGAAATAAAAGTGTACAGCTATGAAGGAGATGGGGCTGAATTTGTAATTATGCTGCCTGCCTGAAAAGCGCTTAGTTTTTTCGTTCTTTTTATACAACCAGAGAACTCTCTGTGATAAATATTTACAAGGCCTGAAAAATCTGAAATTGATTTTGCAAACCTAAAGGTCTCCCGATATTCACAAAAAAAACAGCAAAAAGAAATTTTACATCATCAATTAATGCCTGGTCAAATAATTTAAAAGTTTTTAACATAGGGGTTTCCCCCTATTAAAATTTCCCGGATTAATTACATCTTGCACATGTTTTTCAGGCAGCTTGTTTAATTGGATGATAACTCATTTAATTAAGCAAAAACCCTAACCCTATTTATTTAAAATTTATTAAAAAAGTCTGCTGATGCAAAGCTCTTTTGCCCAAAAGCATTTTTGGATTGAGAATTTTTCTGATTCAACGTATGAATTGGAAAGGATTAGTGAATCGCTTAAAGATCTTTTACTTAATTTTAAATCTCATGATCCGGCCCTGCCTTTAAAATCAGGCATAATACTTTTTGATAATGAAACACCCATTGAAAAATTAAACTCTTTTGCACGCTCCAAATTAAATTCAGGTTGCCCGAATATATTAGCAATAGCAGTTAAAGTTAAAGACATTGATAAATCAACATACTGGTCTCTTTTCAGAGAAGGAGTTGCCGATGTTTTGTGTTGGGAAAATTTATTTTCAGCAAATGAAGTAGTGGCTAATATAATAGAGCGATGGCTCACTATAGAAAGACTTCTTGCTTCTGCTAAGGTAAAAAACATGCTGATAGGCAATTCGGAACGCTGGCAGCGTTCGTTGCGTGAAATAGTTGAAGTCGCTTTGTTTTCATCATCATCAGTTCTTATCACGGGCGAAAGCGGCACCGGCAAGGAGCTTGTTTCGCACCTCATTCATGAATTAGATAACCGTTCTGAAAAAGGGCAAATGACCCTGGTTGACTGTACAACAATTGTCCCTGAACTTTCGGGCAGCGAATTTTTTGGCCATGAACGGGGAGCGTTTACTAATGCTGTTTCTTCACGTGACGGAGCATTTTCTCTTGCTCACAAAGGAACATTATTTTTAGACGAAGTCGGAGAGTTGCCTGCTGCACTACAGGCAGAATTGCTGCGGGTTATACAGGAAGGAACTTATAAGCGAATTGGAAGCAACATCTGGAAGCAAACTAATTTCCGGTTGGTGAGCGCTACTAACAGAAATCTTTTAAATGACGTTAAGGAACAGCGATTCCGGCAGGATCTTTATTTCCGGATTTCAGGATGGGTCATTGAACTTCCTCCTCTCAGGGAACGTTCTGCTGACATTCCGCTCCTGGCTGACCACTTTTTAAAACGTGCTTTAAAAACAGAAGACCCTGTTGAAATGGATCATAATCTCATAGATTACCTGATGATAAGGAACTATTCAGGCAACATTCGGGAGCTTAAGCAACTCATGAGCCGCCTTGCACTAAAATATACAGGTAAAGGTCCGCTCACTTTAGGCCTGTTGCCTAAAGATGAATTGGGTTCACTTCACGATAAGATAACGGATAAAACCAATACTTCACTGCATGATGCCGTGCGGAAAATCATGCTTGAGGGAGCAAGTTTAAAAGAAATGAAGGAGCTCGTTGGAAACATCGCTATACAAATAGCCATCGAACAGGAAAGCGGAAATCTTCAGCGTGCAGCCTCCAAACTGGGCCTTACGGATCGTACATTACAATTATGGAAATCTAAATCAAACGGGAATGAAAAAAATAACTATGAGCACCTTACTTAAAAACCGTAAATTTTTATTCTTTAACCGGGAAAACAATAATATAATAAGAATTCTATGATTGATTTTACATCATCTTTATATCTTGCAATGAGGCACAATAGCGGAGAACTTTCCGGATGGAACCAGCTTACGATGGGCGTACCTGCCGCTATTTACGAATCAAAACAAAGTGAGCGGCTAAGTCAACACATAGCAACTATGCAGAGACTTGAAACCGGAGTTGCTGCTCCTTCTACTTTGCATCTTTATTGGGATTTATTTACTTTTTTACGCAAATTAAAAATAGTTGTTTTTGCAGATGAAAAAATTTATCCCGTTTCAAAATATGGCATCGAGAGATTAATCGCGCGGCAAATCCCCGTCTACTCATTCAGGCACATGGATGCAAATCATCTATATGACCTTCTAATTAAAACAAATTTGAAATTTAAAACACCTGTGTTGCTTACTGATGGCTTTTGCCCGCAGTGCGGAAAAGCGGCACCCATAAAAGATTATTCTGCAATAATGAAACCGTATAAAGGCAATATAATTATAGATGACACCCAGGCTTTCGGTATTTTTGGAGAAAGAGTGAACGAGGAAGTCTATGGCAAAGGAGGAGGAGGAATATTAAAATGGCAGAATATTATGGACAACCAGGTCATTACTATTGTTTCACTTGCAAAAGCATTTGGCGCTCCGATGGCTGTCATAAGCGGGAATGCCTCATTTATTTCGTCATTTAAAACCGAAAGCGAAACAAGCGTTTACTCAAGCCCCGTTAGTATAGCACATTTGAATGCAGCTGCAAATGCTATCAGAATTAATCAGACGTCAGGCGATCAGCTAAGGAATAAATTGTTTAAAAATGTGCTGCTTTTACGGGATGATTTGTATCAATCCGGAATAAGATTAAGCGGTGGAATTTTTCCTGTGCAAAGTATTACTGATTTATCCCCCAAACAAACGTATGATCTTTATAAAAAATTAAGCGCCAAAAAAATAAAGACAGCCTTAGTTAAATCACATATAACACAACAACCTGCAATTTCCATAGTAGTAAGATGCGATCATACTACGGAGGAAATACTCTCATTGTCTGATTCCATTAAACAACTCTATCCTTTCGGCAAAAAACAGGGTGAAATTTAAGAATTACAGCATACTGAATTGTAAACGAAATTTTTCCAATTTGCGATCACATGTTATTATTTTATGCTTAGACAAACCCCTGAGAGTGATTAATCAATCAATGTCGAGGTTTTCTCGCTTGCTGCAAGCGTAAAAAGTTTCCTGATAAAATTTGCTGCTCTTCATGTGCATTGCATTTCAATGCATAGACTTTCGCCAATTCAACCGCAGGATGCAACCAGGGTCCATCACTTCCAAATAATATTTTATGAGCGCCTGCACGTTCGTAAGCTTCTTTTAAAAGATCAAACCTGCGCACCCCTGAAGTATCTGTGTAAACATTTTTATGCTTCACCAGTTTATCAATAAAAGATTGCTGCGCTTTCCAGTCATCTGCAAAGCTTCCGAGATGCGGGATTATAAAAGCCACATCAGGATATTCCTGTGCGATTAATTCAACTCCGGGTATTTCTGCCATCACATCATATAAAACCGGCAATGAAAGCTTTCGTGCAGTGTCGCATATTTCACGGCTGATGGGGGCATCATAATGGTGACATTTTATTCCGCAAAAATTATATTCCTGAACAGCTTTATTTACCATGTAAAAAATATTTCCTTTATCACGTTCCGCATTTACGAAAGCATAGCCATAAAATTTGTCAGAGAAATTTTTAACAATCCTTGACACTTTTTCGTTGGCTGAAGAATAGTTTGAATTGAATGCAGCAAACAAAACTGTTTTCGAAATGCCTGCTTCTTCACTCCATTCCATAAACTCATCCAGGGATGCATTTGTATCCCATGGACCTGTCAGCCCATCTCCCTTTCCGGCATGACAATGTGAATCAATAATCAGCGTTTGCATAGTGAAATTTTTTACTATTAATTCTTCCGGCATTTTCAAGAAACCTGCACATCGTTTTTATTCCATTGAAATAATTCGGAAGATAAAATTTTTCATCTGGTCCGTGCATATCATCGCTTGACAAAGCAAATCCCATCATCATTACAGGAAGATTTAATTCTTCCATAAATAAATTTACAACGGGAATAGTTCCGCCTGAACGCAAAAAAACAGGGGAAGCTCCAAACCCTTTTTCATAAGCATCAGCTGCCGCTTTAAAAAAATAACTTTTCGTGTTCTGCAAGACAGGTTTGGCTTTCATTTGTATTTTTATTTCCATATTAAAATCATCGGGACAAATTTTTTTCAAATGCAGCGAAATTTTATTTGCAATGTCATCGGGGTCCTGATCAGGTACAAGCCTGATGCTGATCTTTACCTGCGCTTTATTCGGAATAATTGACTTTACTCCTTCCCCGGAATAGCCTCCACTGATACCGCAAATACTCAAAGAAGGTAACATCGTTGTTCGTTCATACAAACTGAAACCTTTTTCACCCCATGCATAATCAGTTCCTGCATCCTGTAAAATTGATTTGTTAGTTGTTCCAAATTCTTTTGCATAAGTTCTTTCTTTTGCAGAAGGAAAATTAACATCATCATAGAAACCCGGAATGTTTATTCTTGTATTTTCATCATGAAGCGATGCAAGCATACCGCATAATGCCTGCAGCGGATTATATATGGCCCCTCCAAAGGTGCCGGAGTGCAAATCCTTTTTTTGCCCGGTTAACTCAACTTCAAAATTTAACGCACCCCTTAATCCATACGTAATGGCAGGTTGCTCAGGAGAAAGTATTTTCATGTCAGATACTACCGCAACATCAGCATTTAGTAATTCTTTATTCTTTTGAATAAATTCTTTCAGATTTATACTGCCAATTTCTTCTTCACCTTCCAAAAGAAATTTCACGTTAACCGGAAGTCTTCCTTTCGCTTTAAGCAATTTACGCACAGCCTGGATGTGAATAAACAATTGCCCTTTATCATCAGAAGCTCCGCGACCATATATATAATTGTTTTTTATAACTGGTTTAAACGGTGGTGAACTCCATTCGTTTTCGGGATCTGCCGGTTGTACATCATAATGTCCGTATAGCAAAATTGTTGGCAGATTTTTATTTTCATTTCGTTCTCCATAAACAATGGGATGAAGATTTGTTTGATAAATCCCGGCTGTTGGTAACCCTGATTGATTCAGATAACGGCTCAGCCATTCAGCACAATTATTTATAGCCTGCTTGTATTTTGACTGAGCACTAACAGAGGGAAAAGAAATTAATTTTTTTAAATCAGTTAAGACATTCTTTTCGAAAATTAAATTCGAGACCATCGCCATCAGACACTTTCAAATTGATATCAACCCAGATAGAACTCAAGTTCTTTATTCTCTAAGTGATCATTCCAATTTATTTTTGCATTTGAAAGAGGGAAGACATCTTTATTATTTTTGATTTTCTTTGAAATTTCATCTGCCTTACGTTGAACTGCATCGCGGAGCGAATTAATATCTGTTTGTGCTTCAGGATTTGTTCGTTTTTTGGCATCTTTGACTTTGTTTATTAGAGCTTTGTTGTCTTTTTTAAATTGCAACCAATCTCTATTTATGCCTTTATGTATGAGATCGCTTACAACCCTCAAATTCTCAGGGCTATTCGGATGCATGAATCCACTCATCATATATTTAGATTTAATTCTAAATAAGTGTGCAAATTCAAGAGGAATAATATGATCTACCTGAGCTTTTTTACCACTGTCATTTAACTCCTTAATTTTATTCCTTGCAGCAGTATCGCGCATTGCGATGCTTACCGCTTGCTCCCTTAATTCAGATTTGTCATTGGTCAACCGTATTCGTTCTCTGTGTTTCTTTAATTTAATCTTTTGTTCATCCAGCAATTCATTAAAGAGTTCATTAAAAAGTGTATCACCGGAAAAACTATAATATCGGGGATCAAAATAATTTCTCCTCTGCCGATACGAATAATTACGTTGCGCAGTACATTCGCTGCAGTTGCATGTATTCATAATACTTATTTTATTTTTAAAAAGAAAGCACCCGGCTTACGGGCTGGATGCTTGCTTTTAATTAATTAAATTGATGATTAATACCTGTTTATTGGAATGTAGCCGCGCTGAGGCATTTCAACTGGCTTCGGAAATGAACGTTCCTGGATGAGTAAAGCTGGTTGAATGGTTCTACCCGTTAAAGGCTTGGCATACTCAAGTCCTAAATCAATTCCTGTTACTACTCTCAAAGCGTGAATGTATCTTTGAATCGAATCACGGAAAGCGAGAGACCAGTTAGCGGCATGGCTGCTTGTCAAACCAATATCACTCCAGTCACCCAGCCTGATAGATAATAATATCTGCTCACCATAAACAGCCAGTTCGTAGAAATAAGTAATGCTTGTTCCGCCCCATTGCTGGACGTTGCGCATCGTATCAACGCGGTCCATCCATGGTTCATTATACGGAACCATAACCTTGCCGCCAAGGAACTCGCGCATTTCTGACCGTGATAAAATGTATTGCTGCATGAGCATTTCGTGGCGTGCCGTCCAGGTCAGGTTGCCATAAGCATTATGATTTCCTTCTGCAAGAAGGAGGTGCACTTCTTTTAAATTATTCAATACGGGAAAAGCATCCGCAATACGAGTGGTATCATCTGATTCTTTAAAATAAATGGCGGCACTTGCTAACAGGTTATGAAATGCCTCTAAGAATTTCGAACGGCTGTCAACCGGGCGTATACGGCCCATGTTTTCTCCGAGCGTTAATAATCCGTATTCGTGCAAATATTCATGCGCCCTGTGCTCTGCTAACAAGCGATGCTGGCTGTCTTGGGTATAACCCCAAAGAATGTGACTCAATGGTCTTAAAGGATCCGTATCGAAACGTTGAAGCAATTCTACCCTGTGATTTCCTCTGAAATTTCTGAAACGCATGCTTATTAATTTCATCGTTTCTACAAGCATACCCTGTTCCATCCAAAAATTCCAGATGAGCTCTATCATGAATGGGTTTTCCTGGTCATACAAAGGATTGAGGCAATCGTCATCGCTGAAGAAATCATTTAACGCATTAATTACTTTGTCATAATAAGGAAGACGATTGTTAGAAAGATAACCTTCAAAACTGGAAGTATCTATACCAAAAGATTTTAGCATATAAGCTTCCGTTGCAAACTTTACCACATTGTAAGAATCGGTACCAATGAAAGCTGAATTACTTCTTATGGCTTCTCTACTAAAAGTCTCATTTGTATTTAAACCATTATACTTTGTTTCAAGGTTGCTACACATTAATTCATCAATAAAATCTCTATAATCAGTAAAATTCAATCGCGCTTCTTTAATATAATCCCAAAAGGCCTGATCCGTAGTAGCATCCACACTTGCCCTTTCTAAGCTTATTTTTTTTACATCAGATTCGGTTTCTTTGAAGAATGAAATGGTGCCATCAACATCTGTAGTATCAATTTTTGTAAATATATAACCGGTCCTATTAACAACATTTTCATCACTAGAAACAGTGGCTATAACTAATGTGCCTGTACAAAATTCGAGTATGTTTTCTTTGTCACCGAATTCATCATAGTCTATTGAGCCCTGATAAATATTGGTTTTACCTTTAAGCACCGGCTCATCAAATATAAAATACTCAGTTCCTGTTGAGGTTGTTTTGCTATTTATTGCTACAGCAATAGCTTCTCCCTCCTCTAAAATTATTGGTGTTGAACCTTTGTCATTAAATGCAAGATCAAGTGTTTCATTTAACTCATTCACATTACACCTGATTTCAAAGTCAGTGTTCGTGGGATCTGATTTTTTAATTTTTTTTATTTTTACAATGTTCATATTTTTATTTTTTTTAATTGTTAATTAATTAATTCTTGAATTTGTTTTATTGTATTGTTATTTTGTTTCAGTGAACGGCTTTCACTGCGAAGCAGCGCCCACTGAGTGAGGTATTGCGAAAGCACCTGGCTTTCTTCATCTGCTCCTATTGATCCATCTGAATGGGCCTGTCCTATAACTGCAAAGAGCAGAACGGGCGAGGCATGGTTAATTGCCGAAGGGTGTTCTCTCCATTGTGCATATAATTGCCTTAACATTTCCGGTTGCCGGTTGCGATAAGGAAAAATTTCACAAAGCGGCTTTTGGCGCGTGTTTTTAGTTTGATGCTGCATTAATAGTTGGACAAAATCAGGCATGCATTCTTCTAATTCATTAATTATTTGTTTACTGTTAAGGTCCAGCTTTTCAAGAGGATACATGGCTGCCCATAATTGTTCCAGATGTTCCCATTGCGGATCAGGATAAAATGCCTTTCCGAAAGCAAGGCTTAATTTTACACGTATCCACGGAAAGGGATGCGGATCATCCAGCTTTATCCTGAACATAAAATAGCGAGGCAGGCTGACCACGTTAATTAATCCTAACGTAGCGCCTATGCCTAAATGTGCCATTGCCCAGTAATCGGCAATAATTTCAGATATCCACCGGTTATAGAGCTTCCATGCTGTCGGGAAAGAACCATCCTGTTGTTTATGTTTAATTGCTTCCCGCAATGATTCTATAAGATTCAGCAAGGCTGCTCCCTGGTGGCCGACTTCATGAATGAGCGATGATGCAATGCCGCTGCTTACCATTCTTTCACGCGGTACCTGGATCACCGCAACCGGATTTAATTCTCCCCCTGGTAATCGTGTTCGGGCTTTCCGAATGGCTGCGCCATGACCGCGCTCAAGAAAACAAACAAGGGGAGGTGAAGTGTAATAATTGCCTTTTAAGTTAAGAGCTTCTGTAGCTAATACATCCAATCCTGCAACCCAAACGCCTGTATCATGCTCGGCACGTTGAGAAAGAACATCGGCAAATATATCAAGTGAATCCAGCAGGGCGTTAAACCGGAGTTTTAAAATTGCATAGTGGCTCTGGGCATCTTCAGGCGATATATTATGTTCGTTTTTCAAACGCAGAATAAAACGGTGCACACGAAGTTTTAATTCTTTGTTTCCTGCAAGAAGCAAGTTTGTAATTTCCTTTAAAGCCTCATTTGTAACATTCGCTGCATTTACCATTGGCATAGTTAATGCAAACGGCTTGAGTAAATTCAAACGGGTAAGTAAAGATTTTGCTTCTCCTATCAGGAACTGCTGGCTATGCATCGTTGCACCGTTTTAAAAATAATTTACAAATTGATAATTATCTGACGTCCTCTTCTTACCCAGGTCCCGGTGCGGGCTTTCTTAGGACCCATATTGGGTGGACCTGAAGGAGGTCTTGAAATTTCGTAGTCATCCTGGGTGTCACTATAACCATCATAGCCGCTACCGTTATTACTTCCACCAAAATTGTCGTAGCTGTTATAGCTGCTATACGTACCGGAGGGACGCCTGATAAAACCGGGAGCCCATCTGCGCGCTGCGTCATATATTGACCGTCTTGCCGTTTGATACGGGTTATAACGTGAGCGGGGGTTACGTGCGGCTCTGCGTGCTGCATCACTTGCAAATCGAACATAAGCACGGGCTATTTCAAATTCGCGGTCTTCGTTACTTAAGCCTTCTAACTCCAGTTCAAATAAATTGCTTGCAGCACTTGCAAGTTTTCCACCGATCATACCTCCAACAGGTCCACCCAGTGCAGTTCCCAGGGCACGACCTGCCCAGGGCAATGCTGTCTTAGCAGCCTTTTTCAAAAATCCGCCAACTGCCCGTCCGGCAGACGATTTTGCAAAGGATTTTACTGCGCCTGCTGCCCTTTTTATCAAACTGCCAAGAAACTGTTCTAATTGTGCTTCATTTTGTACACCCAGTAATTCAGTGGCTAACTCCATTTCGAGGACTTCGTTCATTTCGCCCTGCATTTCATGTTGCGATTCGCCTTGGTATTCATTTCCCATTTCGTTAGAATACTCTTGCATTTCGTTGTTTTCCCATTCGAATTCAAAATTCTCCTGGTTCATTTCCTGGGTTTCCTGACCCATTTCAGTTTCATAATTGCTCATAGTAA
>DATEMK010000262.1:0-15703 GCA_035275625.1 Bacteroidia bacterium | reverse complement strand
TCATAACCATTAGCTTTTGTATCCATCCACTTTTCTATGGGATAATATGAAATTGTTTTCCAGTTAATCTCCGTCAGATCATATTTATACCTGCCGTCTTTAAATTGAAGACTGAGCGTGTATATAACAAGTCCTGCATCTTTTACAAAGCCGTCTTTCCTGGGCGGGTTGGTAATCTTAAACCGGTGTTTACATACAATTTTTCCTGCAGCAGGATCTTTTTCACGAATTACATCTGTGGGGTTTTTATAAAATGTGTTTGCCCAATTCAGAGCACGCTGATACAATTCATTCTTATCAATACTATCAACAGGGACCACTTTGTTGTATGAGATCAGTTTTGTTTCAGTGTTAACGGGCATCTTATACGTACTATCCTGCGCAATAGCAGGGATTGATGCTGAAAGCATCAGCAATGAAATAAAATACTTTATGCTTTTCATTTTTTATGAATTTGATTTAGCAAAAATAAAACGATTGAGTAATATTATCCTTCGCTTCTGAAAATAAAAAAAATCAGCTATTCAAAATAATCTTAAGCTTTGTGCCTGCTTTAAGATTCCTGGAACTGGTAATTCTATTTGTCTTTTTAATTGCGGCAACAGTTACTCCTTCATATTTCTGGGCAATGCCCCACAAAGTATCGCCAGGTTGCACAAGATGATAAACAAATTTTACCGCGGGCTTCTTTTCATCTTTTTTAACCAAAATCTTTTTAACAGCTGTCTTTGTTTCATTAGCAGTGTCCTGTATGTTTGGCGCTATTCCATTTATGGAATCTGTCGGTGCCTCTTCATCATTTTCATCCTTTTCAATTTGGTCCTCCCGCAACTGAATCCGCTTCTTAACCGTCACGTATACCAAAAGTCTTTGCCCTTTCATTATTCTGGATGAGCGAAGGTGATTCCATTTTTTAATTGCAGTTACCGTGGAGTTGAATCTATCCGCAATTCCTGAAAGCGTTTCCCCGCCTCTTACTTTAATAAACTTTTTTTCTTTCGTATAAATTGTTTTATAATTTCCCTCTGAATTATCAACTATTCCCTGCTCAAATTCCTCTGTATTTTCCCTGTTTATTTTTGGTAACGGAACATTATTTGCCAATCGTCCGATCCCGATAAATTCGTAATAATTGCTTAGCATATCAGCTACAATTTCATTTCTTTCATAGGGGCTTGCTACTCCGAGCACGATGCTTATCATCCTGCGACTGGCTTTATTAGAAGTTGCTGCAAGACAAAACCTCGCTTTTTTCGTGTATCCTGTTTTTAATCCGTCCACCTCATTTTCATAATCAATCACAAGGCGGTTATGATTACGGTAAATGCCTGATGATTTATCATTGGCAACATCTGCGTACCCGATTTTTGTTACATTAAGAATTTCGGGATACTTGAGCATTTCAATTGATAAAAGCAGGAGGTCATGCACGGAAGAATTGTTATCAAAATCTTTTTTCCCGGAAGGCAACCCGGAAGGATTGGAGTAATAAGTATTATTCATGTTCAGCTCACGGGCACGTGCATTCATGCGGCTGACGAAATTTTCAACACTTCCATCAAGATGCTTGGCAATGTACATGCATGCTTCGTTATTTGATGCAATCATCGCAAGACGGAATAATGCGTCTAACGTGTAGGTCTCATTGCGTGAATAAATTACTTTTTTTCTTTTTACTCTTTTAACATATCTTTTGTTTAAAACGATCTCATCCGTCCAGTCGGCCTGGCAGTTGTTAATGTCTTCCACCGTAAGCAAAGCCACCATCATTTTTGTTAATGAAGCAATCGGGTAGGCGTAATTCAAATCCTTTTGCCACACAATTTTTCTTTCCGTTGCATCAAAAAGCAAACCCGCCCTCATGCGGCTTTCGTTAGCAACCAAAGCATGAAAGACCGTATCAACAGTGAACTGGTTTTCGATTTTTAAATTGCTCTCCGGTTTGATTAACGTGTCGGGAATTTCATTTCCTGCAGTTGAATGGAGAGCCTGTAAAATCAAAAAAACAAACAAGCATACAGCCAATAACTTTTGAAAAAAAGTAAAATATATTTTATCAGGGCTTTTCATTTTTTATTCAATCCGGCAATGATAGAAGTAAATTCAATTTTCTCAATCAGAATATTTAATTGATGTTAACAGTACGATGTTAACAGGAATCCTGCTGGTGTTTATACTGACTTCCTTATAAAACGTTTCGTTTGCTGAAAAAATTATTGCAGCGTCCTGATTAATGCTTCTGCAACAAGAAGATCATGAGCCTCTGTAATTTTTATGTTCGTGAATTCGCCTTCAACCAGGTTGATTTTTTCACCGGAAGATTCATAAACACTGGCATCATCTGTAAATTCTCCTGCTGACAAGTTTTCGTAAGCGGCTTTTAATTTCCTGACATCAAAACACTGGGGGGTTTGAATTATTTTATATTCTTTCCGGTCAACAGCAAAATTTTTTTCTGCTTCAATTTTTCTTAAAGAATGTTGCATTTCAATTGCCGGAATTGCATTTCCTGTTTTTTCAGCCTCAGCAAAAATTTTTTCTATCAATGTTCGACTTACCAACGGCCGGACTGCATCATGTATTGCCACAATTCCGTCATCTTTAATGATTGTTAAACCATTTTTCACAGAGTCTGTTCTTGTTTTTCCGCCTTCAACAATTGTATGCGGCACTTTGAAGGAAAGTTTATCACAAAGATTTTGCCAATACCTGATATATGAGGGATTTAAAACGAGTATGATTTTTTCGTTTGTAAAAGCAAACCTTTCAAGAGTGTGCATGAGTACCGGTTTGCCATTGAGTTCAGCAAACTGTTTGGGAACAGCATTTCCGAAACGCTGACCAATTCCGGCTGCGGGGATGATAATAAAGCGTTTCATGAAGATTCAAAGTTAAAAGTTTAAAATTAAATAAGAGCAACTTTGAACTTTGTCCCTACTCAGGAAGGATGAACCTTGAACTCAAATAATCAGCATTGCATCTCCGTAGCTGAAAAATTTATATTTCTCTTTCATGGCTACTTTGTAAGCATGCATTACATGATCGTAACCGCCAAAAGCAGCTGTCATCATCAGTAAGGTGGATTCGGGCATATGAAAATTAGTGACCATGCAATTGGCTACGCTGAATTCGTACGGGGGGAAAATAAATTTGTTTGTCCATCCGCTTGCAGGCTTTATTTCTCCAAGCGTGGAAACAGAAGATTCAATACACCGCATAGTAGTAGTTCCAACTGCACAAATTCTCTTTTTATTCGCTTTGGCTTTATTTACAACTTCAACAGCTTCCTGGCCAATCATAAATTGTTCTGAATCCATTTTATGCTTAGTAAGGTCTTCCACTTCTACAGGCCGGAATGTACCTAAACCCACATGCAGTGTAACTTCAGCAATATTCACTCCCTTTAATTCAAGACGCTTCAATAATTCACGGCTGAAATGCAGTCCTGCAGTGGGCGCTGCAACAGCTCCTTCATGTTTAGCATAAACAGTCTGGTACCTGTCTTTATCAGCCGGCTCGGCTTTTCTTTTAATGTACTTTGGAAGCGGTGTATGGCCTAACTGTTCAATCAGGTCGCGAAACTCCGCAGATGTTCCATCAAATAAAAACCGTAATGTCCTGCCTCGCGAGGTGGTGTTATCAATTACCTCTGCTACGAGCAGGTCGTTTTCACCAAAATACAATTTGTTCCCTATACGTATTTTCCGGGCAGGATCAACAAGTACATCCCAAAGCTTGCTTTCAGCATTTAATTCACGCAGCAGGAAAACCTCGATCTTGGCGCCTGTTTTTTCTTTGTTTCCATAAAGACGTGCAGGAAATACTTTGGTGTTATTTAATGCAAGCACATCTCCCTCACCAAAATAACCAAGAATATCCTTAAAAACTTTGTGTTCGATCTTTCCGGTTTTGCGATCCATCACCATCAGGCGGGATTCATCACGGTTTGTGGCAGGGTGGGTAGCTAAAAGATGTTCGTTAAAATGGAATTTGAATTGTGATAATTTCATAAATGATATTTTATTTTTTGTGCAATATGCATTTATAGAATAGCCCTGATGCCTTAATTAAACGATTTAAAGGTATCAGGGCTATTTCATAAAACTTACGGGTTTTTAATAACGGGGTGCAAATATAAGCCATGAAATGCCGAATTGATACTTAAACTTAAAAATTTATTTACAATCAGGTAAAGGGGGTTCTTATACACAAAAAAGTGGTGAAAAATCATAAACCGCCTTCCCCGTTTTCTCATAAATTATCTTTCTCAAATATCTACCTTTGCAGCCTTAAAAAAGTGAGTAGTCTGGTCTAAGTATAAATAATTTAGCCATTTAACTGTTTGACTATTCAGCAAGACTTAAATTTTAAACTTCTAAACTTTTATTCATGAAGATTATTGTGCCGATGGCTGGGATGGGCAAACGCATGCGCCCACACACGCTGACAATTCCCAAACCTCTGATCCCATTGGCCGGGAAGCCGATAGTCCACCACCTGATGGAAGATATTGTGAAGGTTTGTCCTGAAAAGGTGGATGAAATTGCTTTTGTAATTGGCCGTACGTTTGGAAAGGATGTCGAAAGCCAGCTTGTTAAAATTGCAGAATCACTTGGCGCCAAAGGGACCATTCATTACCAGAATGAACCGCTTGGGACAGCACATGCCATCTTAAGTGCAAAACCCGCATTGAAGGGAAAAGTGATTGTCGCCTTTGCAGATACACTTTTTCGAACCGATGCAAATATTGATGCAGACAGTGACGGAACCATCTGGGTTAAGCAAATTGAAGACCCCCGTCAGTTTGGAGTAGTAAAAGTGGATGCGAATAATAGGATTACCGATTTCGTAGAAAAACCCCAGGAATTTATTTCAGATCTTGCCATCATTGGTATTTATTATTTTAAGGACGGTGAAAATCTTTGCTCAGAGCTGCAATTTTTAATTGATAATAACATTAAAGATAAAGGCGAGTACCAGCTTACTAATGCTATGGAAAACATGAAAAATAAAGGCAAAAGGCTGGTTCCCGGAAAGGTCATTGAATGGCTTGATTGCGGAAATAAAGATGCAACGGTTTATACCAATAAGCGGGTTCTTGAAATTAAGTACCCGGGAAATAAAATCGCTGCCACTGCCGTTTCAGTAAACTCTGTTGTAATAGAACCTTGTTACATTGACGAAAACGTCCAGCTTCATAATTCTATAATCGGGCCTCATGTTACCATCGGGGCAAATTCAAAAATCAGGAATTCTGTCATTACCAATTCCATTATTCAAAATAATTCTTCTGTTGAAACTGCCTGTATTGACAATTCCATGGTGGGAAGTTTCGTTCAGTATAAAGGGAAGCCCAGGGATTTAAGCATGGGTGACTATTCAACGGAAATTTAAAGTTAAAATAAATGATTATTAAAAAATTATTTTTCTTTTCGATTCTTAGTGTCATTGCCTTAAGCGGATGTAAAAGCACGGGAGATGTTTCAAAAAATACTCCCGGAAAAAAATATTCTTCACCAGGGAAAAAAGAGCTTTCTGAGGATGATCGCAACAACCTTATTTATCTTTTCTATAATGCCAATAAAGAGAAAATAACCGGGAATGTTGACAAAGCTGCTGATTTGTTTGCACAATGCATCCGCATTGACGGACGCAACGATGCTTCCATGTATGAGCTTGCACAGATTTATACCGGTAAGAAAAAAATAAATGATGCATTATTTTTTGCAAGGAGCGCTGCCGAAATAAATCCTGAAAATAATTGGTATCAGCTATTGCTTGCCGAATTATTACAGCAATCAGGAAAATACAATGAAGCAGTTGCTGTATATGAACAGCTGGTAAAAGAAAGTCCTGAAAGGTTAGATTATTATTTTGACCTTGCAAATGCTTATTTATTTGCCGGAAAACCTGAAGAAGCCATAAAAGTATTTGATAAGCTGGAAGGACAGATGGGGGTGGATAAACAAATTATTTTACAGAAAAAGAGCCTGTACCTGAAATTAGGAAAAACCGACAAAGCTGCCGCGGAGCTTGAAAAATTGATTGCCGCCAATCCAAAAGATATGGAATCCTATTCATTGCTGGTAGAATTATACCAGGTGAATAACATGAAAGACAAAGCGTTTGAAACCATCAAACGCATGCAGCAAATCAATCCTGATCATCCGCGGGTGTTTTTATCATTGGCAGAATATTACCGTTCAAATAATGAAAATGAAAAATCTTTTGAAGAATTGAAAAAAGCGTTTGCAAGCCAGCAATTGGATTCAGATGTTAAGCTGAGGGTTCTTACCTCTTATATGAAGATTGCGCAGGCTGATTCTGCGATGCTTGATCAAAGCCTTGAATTGAGCAAGGTTTTAGCTGAAACACATCCAAGTGAAGCATTGACTCATGCTGTGCATGGTGATTTTTTAAGGGTAGCAAAAAAATTTGAGGAAGCAGGTAAAGAGTACAGAGCTTCATTGGCAATTGATAATAAAAATGAAATGGTCTGGGAGCAGTTTTTAAATGCTGAATTGATTTTACAGAATTATGATTCATTGCTGAAGGAAAGCGAAGAGGCTTTATCATTGTTTCCCAATAATGCAGGATTTTATCTTTTCAATGGTATTGCAAAATCACAAAAGAAACAATATGAAGAAGCCGTAAAGATATTATTATCAGGAAGCAAACTGGTAATTGATAATGAACTGTTGCTCCGCGATTTTTATTCACAACTGGGTGATAGTCATCATGAGTTAAAAAACAACGAAGAATCGGATAAATATTATGAAAAGGCATTAGCTATTGATCCGAAGAATTCTTTTATATTAAACAATTACAGCTATTACTTATCAGTCCGCGGAGAAAAATTAGACAAAGCTGAAGCAATGTCTAAACTATCCAATGAACTTACTCCTAACCAGGCTTCGTTCCAGGATACCTATGCATGGATTCTTTACAAAGAAGGAAAATTCAATGATGCAAAAGAATGGCTGGAAAAAGCAATGACAAATGGGGGCGATAAAAACGGAACTATCCTGGAACACTATGGTGATGTACTTTTTAAATTGGGACAAACCGAAAAAGCTATTGAGTTCTGGAACAAAGCCAAAGCTGCCGGTGAAGCATCCGATCTGATTGATAAGAAAATTGCCGAGAAAAAATTGTATGAATAGAGAAATGGAGGGTTTAAGGTTTAACGTTTAACGTTTAAGGTTAAACAAATTGAAATGTTCTTCAAACCTTAAACCTCAAACCTTAAACCTTAAACCATTTTAATGATTCGCTTACTTTTACCTTTCACCTGCTTCTTTTTCACCCTTCTGTTTTTAAGCAGTTGCCGTCTTTTCCGGAAAACAGAAAAACCTATCACCATTAAACATAACCGGAAGCTGGAAGATAAAACGGCTGATGAATTATTGAAAACCATTAACGACAGTTCCCTCACTGCGGAATGGATAAGCGGCAAGGCTTCGGTGGAAACAGATATTGAAGGCAAAACAAATTCATTTGATATTTCGATGCGCATAAAAAAAGACAGTATCATCTGGATTTCTATTTCTCCTTTGCTTGGCATTGAAGTAGCGCGGGTAATGATTACGCGCGATTCTGTAAAGTTTATGGATCGTTACCATAAAAAATTCCAGGTGAGTGACTATAACTTTTTAAATGACCTGCTCCGGATGAATATTGATTTCGAAATTGTCCAGGGTATCCTTACCGGGAATATCTTTGCGTACAAGAAAACCAAATTTAATTCTGTTTTCATCGAGGAAAATCAATATTATATTTTAAGCTCATTGGGAAAACATAAGCTGAAACGATCGCTCGAAGAAAAAGATCCGAATAAACCTGTCATCCAGGATATGTGGATCAGTGATTCTACTTACCGCATCATAAAGCTTTCTATTGAGGATGACAGGGTGGACAAATCACTGGTGACAGATTATGATGACTTTCGCCCCACGTATGCAGGATTGTTTCCTTTTAAATCTCAAACTAAAATTAAAGCTGAAAAAGCCGTAAATATTTCGATTGAATATTCTAAAATTATGGTTAATGAAGCGCAGGAGTTTCCGTTTACTATTCCGGGCAGTTATGTGAGGATTAAATGAAAGCAGGATGAAAAGGGGAGAGAGTGAGAAAGTGAGAAAGTGTGAAAGTGTGAGAATGAGAATGCACACTTTCACACTTTCTCACTTTCTATTGTTTTTTATAGTTCTGCTTTTCACTACTGTAGCATCTGCGCAAAGCAAAAAAGAATTGCAGACAAAGCGTGATAAGCTGCAAAGGGAAATTGATGATGCAAATAAACAACTGAACCTTCTTTCAAAAAGTAAAACGGTTACACTTTCGCAATTGACTGCTTTGAAGAAAAAAATTTCATTGCGCCAGCAGTTGATCGGAACCATTAATAAAGAAATCAGCAGCCTTGGAAATGAAATTCAGAAAACAGGAGTTGAAATTTTTTCGCTTGAAGCGCAAATGGAGAAACTGAAAGCAGATTATGCCAATCTTATACGTTTTGCGCAGAAGAATCAGAATCGTTATCAGCGCCTGATGTTCGTTTTTGCTGCGCAGGATTTTAACCAGGCGTATAAGCGGGTTAAATATTTGCAGCAGATAAATGAATTCAGGAGGCAGCAGGCTGCTTTAATTGACTCTACTCAAAATAAGCTTTCGCAAAAAAAATCAGAGCTGGAATCTCAGAAAAATGAAAAGCTCCAATTGCGCGACAGTGAAGTGAAAGAGAAAAAAAACCTGGATAAGGAAAAACAGGAGCAGGACCAGATGATGACGAAACTGCAGCAAAATGAAAAAAAGCTGCGCCAGATAGTTGCTGACAAGAAAAAAGCAAAAGATAAATTAGAGAAGAGCATTGAAACCCTTATCCGGAAGGAAATTGAAGCGGCAAAAAAGAAAGCAGTGGCATCGGGCAAAAAAAATGTGACATCAAAAAATGTTTTTTCACTCACGCCTGAAGCGCAAAAGCTGTCGAGCAGTTTTGCAGGGAATAAAGGTTCGCTGCCCTGGCCCGTTGAAGCGGGCAGCATCAGCAGTTCATTTGGCGAGCATGCACATCCGACACTTAAAGGAGTGAAGGTGAAAAATGACGGTGTGGATATTGAATCTATAAAAGGCAGCTTCGCGCGATCTGTTTTCCAGGGCGAGGTTTCGGGAACGATTGATATACCGGGAAGCGGTGCGGCTGTTATTATAAGGCACGGTGAATATATTTCGGTTTATTCCAACCTGAAAGAAATTTTTGTGAAGAAAGGCGATAACATCACCACCAAACAAAAAATCGGCATCATTGCAGAAAATGATGAGGGCACTAAATCGGAAATCAACCTGCAGATTTGGAAAGGTTTTTCTAAACTGAACCCGGAGCCCTGGCTGGCTGGGAGATGAAACTTCTCCCGGCTCCTAACTATTTAGTATCTTTGTCTTCAATAAAAAATAAAACAAATGACACCATTAATAATTCTTGGATTCTTAGGCGGATTGGGCGGGGGAGAAATATTTCTTATCCTGCTTGTTGTGCTGCTTATTTTTGGCGGTAAAAAAATTCCTGAGCTGGCAAGAGGTCTCGGAAAAGGTATCCGTGAATTTAAAGACGCATCATCCGGTTTAGATAAGGAAGATGAAAAGAAAGAAATTAAAAAGCCCGAGTAAAGTTTTTATTTTTCAAACCTCAAAAGCTTCCATTACCTTTTCCATTTTCAACCCGCGCGAACCTTTAATAAGAAGGGAAGCATTTTTAAAGTTTTGTTTTTGAATCCAGGTTTTTGCATTATCAGAAGTATCGAAGAAAATTCCCTGGTTTTCTTTTGTCCGCAGAGATTCCTTCGGAGCAAACTGCCCGAAATTTTTTCCGACAAAAATAGTTTCTGAAAAATTTAATTCCCTGGTAAGATGTATGATAAGCCGGTGTTCTTTTTCGCTTTCATTTCCCAGTTCCAGCATATCACCGAGGACCGCAATTTTTTTTCCGCCAAACGCTTTATCAAAATTCAATAATGCAGCTTCCATGCTGCTTGGATTTGCATTGTAATAATCAAGGATAAAAGTATTTGAATTTTTTTCCACTACCTGTGATCGCTGGTTGGATGGAACATAACCTTCAATTCCTTTTTTGATCATATTTTTTTCCACACCAAAATAATTTCCAATGCAAACTGCTGCAAGAATATTTTCAAAATTATAGCTGCCTGTAAGATGGGACGAAATAAAATTTATTTCAGAATCATTTTTTTTCCGCCAGTTAATTTTTAAAAATTGTTCTGATTCTTCCATTGCTCCGGTGCAATCATAATTTTCATTCTTTCCATAAGAAATTAAACTGCGTGTTAATTCCTTTTCAGCGATCATACCGTTAAGGACAAAATCGTCTGCGTGAATAAATATTTTACCATTTGTTTTTTTGAGGAAATCATAAAGCTCTCCTTTTCCCTTTTTTACGCCTTCCAAACCACCGAAACCTTCCAAATGTGCTTTACCGATATTGGTAATCAACCCGAAATCGGGCTCAGCTATTTTGCAAAGCAATTCAATTTCGTGCCGGTGGTTGGCCCCCATTTCAACCACGGCAAATTCGTGAAATGATCTTAATGATAAAAGCGTAAGCGGAACACCGATATGATTGTTAAGATTCCCTTGTGTTGCGTGGATTTTAAATTTCCGGCTCAACACTGCATTGATCAATTCCTTTGTAGTGGTTTTGCCATTACTTCCTGTTAAAGCAATCACTTTTATTTTTAATTGCTTCCGGTGAAAATTAGAAACCTGCTGCAATGTTTCCAAAACATTTTCTGTGAAAATTAAACGGTCATTTGGCTCAAGATTTTTATCATCAACAATGGAAAATGAAGCACCTTCATTTATTGCGTCATTTGCATAATCATTTCCATTAAAATTTTCTCCGCGCAATGCAAAGAACAAACAACCTGCCGAAATCTTCCGTGTATCTGTACTGATCTTCTGGTCAGCTTTTAAAAACTCAGTATAGATTTTATTAATTATTGTTTCCATTGGCTTACTAAAAGTTGTTTGAACGCAACATCACAAAAATAAAAACGCTCCCGGATAAAATCTCAGGGAGCGTTTAATTATTATGACTGATAATTATTTGTTCTTTTTCTTATGAGATTTTTGCTGCTGGAATCCAACCGGGCTTCCAACTCTTGCCATAGCACAGCGGAAACCAATATAATCAGTTGAAAGTCTCTCATCAAGATATCTTCTTGAACCGGGGTTCATCCAATAAGCCCTGTCTTTCCATGAGCCGCCTTTATAAACCCTTGAGTGATCATCAATCATTGACGAAACACCATAGCTATAAACGATATATTCCTGCTCATCACCGTCAAGGTAATTGATATTATCTGCTTTTCGGTAATTTCTCCTGTCAAGGTTTTCTTCCTCGGTTACATCACGATACATAACTCTTCCTAAGCTGTCTTTTTCAGCTACTTGTCCTTCTTCATCGGTTAATTGGGTTTTATATACATTGCCTCTATATGCATTAAAATCATCTTTGTCTTCATGAGAAAAGGGGCGATACACATCAGCCACCCACTCAGCCACGTTGCCACCCATATTGTACAATCCATAATCATTAGGAATATAAGAAATGACAGGCGCGGTAATATCGGCATTATCATTCAGGTGACCTGCTGTTCCCATGTTATCACCCCTGCCTCTTTTAAAGTTGGCAAGCATTTCCCCTTTATGTTTTTCTTCCGCATCGCGAACAACGTGCCCGGTCCAGGGATAAATTTTTCTGTCAAGTACTCTTTCAAACGTGGTGTTGCCAATTGCTGCATACGCAGAATATTCCCATTCAGCTTCAGTTGGCAGGCGGTAACGCGGAAGAAGAATTCCATCTTCCATGCGTACTTTTCTTGTATCACGATTTGGATTCAAATCTACGAGGTCACTTTTTACCAATCCCTCATATTGGGCAGACAGGTAGGCATCCGTATTAAAATTATCTTCATTAACCTGTGCCGGGTTTACACGCAAAATTCCCTCCCGGATTAAAATTGCTTCGTTTACACGGTCCGTTCTCCATGCAGCATAATCATTAGCCTGCAGCCAGTTTACACCCACTACCGGATATTCCTGGTAGGAAGGGTGCCTGAGATAAAGCTCAACATACGGTTCGTTGTAGGCAAGTTTTGATCTCCATACCAAAGTATCCGGCAAAGATTTTTTATAGACTTCGGGATAATCGGTTCCGAAAACACGATCCAGCCAATATAAATATTCAAGGTAATGGATATTTGCAATTTCGGATTCATCCATGTAAAAAGAGGCGACTGTTACCCTTCTTGGAATATTATCCCAGTCAATGGTAATATCCTGCTCGGTGCGTCCCATTGTGAAAGTCCCGCCTTCAATGAGAATAAGACCAGGACCGGTTTCCTGTTCATCATAAGGAATCACTTCAAACCCACCGTTCTTTTCATCGTTATATTTCCATCCTGTGGTATTGGATTTTGGTTGACCGCAAGATGTCCATATCAATGATCCAAACATAAGTGCCGGAAGATAATTGATCAGCATTTTTTTCATGAGATGTTTATTTTGGAGAAGCAAATGTAATTCATTTTTTAATATGCAAATAACTAAAAAGAAGGGCAGCTTATTGTTCTGAACCTCTTCTTTTTGGGACGGCATTCAAACTGCATTCCGAAACTGATTTCATGTGCGCCAAGTGTAGAGCTTTCGCCAAGTTTGGAAATGGTTATATCATAGCTGTATCCGAATTTTATCAGGCCTTTTTGAATTCCGATCAATGCGGTCACCGATTCGCTTGCCCACCCGTTGCTGAGGTTGGTTTTGTACCACAATCCACCTACAATCGGTGCATGTGTGATATAAGCTCCCAGGTTAAGATAATTGGTGGAACCCTGTTGCTGAAAAATTGCATTTGGGGAAAGGTAAGTACCGTTATCATGATCTTTTGAATACCGGTAACTTTCTGTATTTCCCAGCGGAAGCATTGCACCGATGTGTGCAGTGATTCGTTTTGGAAGCGGGCTTGTTCCTTTAACAATAAAGGCTTCGTCTGGTTCTGTTAAATGGAAGACTGCAAGACCGCCATAAATGGATGAAGAATAGGCTATTATTCCGGCTGAAAAATCAGCAAATGACGTTGTTAAGCTCGGAGGCTGTTCCTGGGTCGGATAAACAAACCCGAATCTTGGATCTATCTGATCGCCAAAATAAAGCTTATCCCAATCTAAATGTTTTTGAAAATAAGTGGCCTGTAACCCTATTCGGACTGAAAAATCCCTCGCAATGCTCAGCTGATAAGCATATATACCACTGATATTTGTTGTTGAAATAGTATTATCACCAGCTTTATCATTCATAATATTTATGCCGATTCCGCCCGATAATAAATCCACATGCTGATCATAAGACGCGCTGTAGGTAATGTATGTTTTATCAAAACCTGGCCATTGATTCCGGTAATTCAAGGCTAAACGGGGACATCTTGCAGAACCGGCAAATGCAGGATTAAGGTAAATAGGAGAAGCATAAAACTGGGTGAAAGCAGGATCCTGAGCGTAGCTTAAGCCGCTTATGCAAATCAGAAGAAGAGTAATTATTCGTTTCATTTAAATGGTGTTTCCCGGTTGAGAGAAATTATACGAATAAAATAAAATTTGTTGCAAAAAAACTGAAATTTATTACAATAACCTTTTTAAGATGCCGTTTCAGAAATGTATTCTCTCTAAATTTTTTCACAAATATAGCCAAATTCAAAAACAGAAAACCTTATTTGATCATAATACTACTATTGTCTTACACTTAACAACCTGAATTTTATCTAATTTTGTCTAACCAGTTATAAAACGTAATAATGCAAAAATATTATCTGCTCCCCGTTTTTATTTTTTTTTCTGTTCTCGCCTCTGCGCAGACAGCTAAAAATTCTAATCACAGAAAAATACTTTGGAAACAACCTGTTGAATCAAAAATTTCGGAAACGGAAACTATTAGGGTATTGAATTTTGATGGCGCACAGTATGACCCTGCTAAAAAATTCCTGCCGGTTTATGGTGAAACTTTTTTATCGGCATTTGATAATTCTGTAACAGAAGCAAAAACGGAGTTGGTCAATGATGTTTACGAAACCTTAAAAGAAGTTTCACTTATCACAGACCCCTCGCTCATCAGTAACCAGGTTATTGTCAGAACAACCATTGGTTATGAACGCAAAAAAACAATTTTGGGATGTTCTTTTATCCCAATCAGGAAAAACCCTGTTACCAGCGCTTATGAAAAGTTGGTTTCGTTTGATCTGAAATTTTCTCCCGTAAAAACTGTAAATGTGCCGAATAGTCTTTCGCGTTATTATGCACCCAATTCAGTTTTAGCAACGGGAAGCTGGTATAAAATCGGGGTGACACAAGACGGAGTTTATAAAATAACAAGCAGTTTTTTAAAACAACTTGGGGTTGACACCACCAATCTTGATCCGCACAATATTAAAATATTCGGAAATGGCGGAGGGATGCTTCCTGCTTTGAATGCTACTCCGAGAGCGGATGACCTGGTTGAAAATGCCATTGTTGTGGTCGGAGAGTCTGATGGGCATTTTAATGCGGGAGATTACATTTTGTTTTTCGGACAATCCCCCGATACCTGGTATTTTAATACGAGTGATAGCAAATTTCATCATTCAAAAAATTTATTCAGCGACACCACTTTTTATTTTTTAACTTACGACATCGGAGGAACTTCCAAGCGAATTTCCAATCAATCTTCTTCTTCAGGAAGTGCAGTTGCCGTTAATTCTTTTGATGATCATAAGTTTTATGAAAATGATTTGACAAATTTTATTAAATCCGGAAGAAAATTTTACGGAGAATCTTTTGATGCTGTCCTTACCCAAACATTTACATTTTCTTTTCCCAACATTATAACCTCCTCTCCTGTTTATTTTAAAACAGCAGTGATGGCTCACTCCTATGCAGCAAGCTCATTCAGCGTTAAATATTCAGGCAACCTGGTTTGCCAGATTCCGGTCACAGCTGTTGGTACAAATTATACCGAACCTTATGGAAGTGATGCTAATTGTTCTTCATCCATCAATGCCAACGGCTCAAATGTGAATATTGATTTTATTTACAATCAGCCTGCTTCAACCTCCATAGGCTATCTTGATTACATTGAACTGAATGCAAGGAGAGATTTGACCATGGATGGGAACCAAATGATGTTCAGGGATAAAAATTCAGTCGGTTCACAGAATGCAAGCTATACGCTTGCAGGTTATAATCCCGGTATTATCATCTGGGATATTACAGATATTTATAATATAAAAGAACAATCCGTTTCATCATCGGGAAATTTTATTCTTCCGGCTGATGTTATGCGGGAATTTATTGCTTTTAATGCTGCTGCAGGGTTTTTATCCCCGCATGTGCGTGGAAAAATTGATAACCAGAATTTACATTCCTTAGCCCAAACCGATTTTATCATTGTTTCAAACCCTAAATTTTTAAACGAAGCCAACCGGCTCGCTGAATTTCACCGGACGCAGGATAATCTCAGGGTTGTGGTTGCCGATATTAACCAGGTTTATAATGAATATTCCTGCGGTGCAAGAGATGTATGCGCTATCCGCGATTTTGTAAAGATGTTTTATGACCGCAACGCAAATGATATTCCACGTTATCTTTTATTATTTGGTGACGGA
>DATEMK010000261.1:0-14313 GCA_035275625.1 Bacteroidia bacterium | reverse complement strand
GAGCATATACGTTAAAGAAGCCAAACAATTCAACATGAAGCTGCGTGATATTTCCGGCAGGGTGATCCTTTCAGAAGACCATGAAGGGACAGCAGGCCTGAATGTTTATGACATGGAGCTGAAAAATTTTGCCAAAGGCATCTACACGCTGGAAGTGCAATCCTCTTCCGAGAGCTGGAAGACGAAAGTGATGGTGGAATAGGGTAGTTTAAAATTCAAAATTAGCCCGAAATAAGCTTAAGATTATTTATCTGAAAAGAAGCTGTCTCATGGAGACAGCTTCTTTTTTTATTTGAATAAAAGCCGGGAAAAATTTATTCCACCTGATGAAAATTATAATATCCTCCAAAATTGCGAAGGTGATCATGGCTGGCGGCCCCGGGAATCCGCGGTTCTGCAGTTTTTTACAAGCACTTTACTTAACTATCTGTGTCTTCTCCTTTTGTTTAATAACGCTCACCTCTTTTTTCGCAATTTTCTCAGCGTTTGGTTAACGGAATACTTTTTATTCATAAATTTGTTACTCTGTTCCGCTGAACAAGGGTCACCTCATACTATTGCAGTACATAACCAAACCATGTGTTTTGAAATTATTTCGCCTCATTTCGTGTGAAAAATACGTTTTGCTAAACAACAAATCAAAAATAATTACTACGTACATTCTAAAACCAAACAACATGCGAAAACACATTTACTCTCTGAAATTTCTGTTATGCGCGAAAACCAGTTTTCTCGCCTTATTGACAATTACCTGTCTTTTGGGTGATGTGAAAGCGCAAACAATTTTTACAGAAGACTTTGAAGGCGTAGCCACTACAGCTCTGTTACCAATTGGCGGCTGGACACAGGTTGATGTAGTATCCGGAAATACATTGTGGGCAATCGGTAATCCTAGTTGCGCTATTACAGGAAAATCCTTGTTCCTTTGCAGAGGTAGCCTTGCAAACCTTTGTGATTATGCTGTCAATCCAGATAATCGAATTGCCTACAAAACATTTTCGGCATCAGGGTATGCCACTTTGTTACTGAATTTTTCATGGAAGTCAATTGGAAATGCTGCTGATTATGGAAAAGTAGCTTACTCAACAAATGGTACAAGCTGGACGGATTTGCCGACAACGTATAATTTACAATCTACAACTCAAACTGTTACCAATTTAGCGCTCCCGGCAGCTTTAGATAATGCAGCTACGGTATACCTTGGTTTCAGATGGATAAATGATGGCGCAACCAAAAACATTCCCGGCTTTGTTGTTGATAATATAAGCGTAACCGCTACTGCCATACCAGGCTGCAATCCTCCTACGGGATTAACCGCAAGTTCTATTACAAACAACAGTGCCACTGTAGGCTGGACAGCGCCTGCATCTCCGCCTGCAAACGGTTATGAATATGTTGTATCCACGTCAAACATAACACCTGGCGGATCCGGGACTCCCGCTGCCGGGACATCAGTTCCGGTTAGCGGGTTAAGCGCCAATACCACTTATTATTTATTCGTTCGTTCTATGTGCACTTCCCTGACCAGTTCATGGACCCCGTCATATTCATTTATGACGCTTTGCACTTTAATTACCACAGTACCTTTCAGCGAGGGCTTTAACGTTGTGGGCACAACACCTCCATCATGCTGGACCCTTGCGCTGGTATCAAACACTCAAAACTGGACCTTTGCCGCCAATGATGGCAGTAGTATTTTTACGCCCCATACAGGAGCAGGCATGGCTGTAAAAAATGTTCAGGCTGCTGCATCACAAGCCTTGCTTATAAGTCCGCCATTTAATTTAAATGCCCAGCCGACACAAGGTGTGAGAATCAATGTCTGGATTTACAGAAACAGTTTAGGAGTTGCTAATGACAGAGTCAAGTTTTATGTAAACACTACACCTAATTTAACCGGTGCACCAACAACATTATTAGATGTGCAAACTTTAATTACAGGCATACCGGTTGTACCTGTAGCAGGCTGGTATAATTATACAGCAGATATTCCATTATCATTTAATACCGCTGCCACTTTTTACATTATTGCAGAAGGAACTACTACAGGAAACGCAAATTCAAGATCCGTAGGCATTGATGATTTTTTGGTTGAAAATTTGCCCACATGCCTTCCTCCGACAGGCCTTACCGCAACTGGTGTTACCGGCTCAGGTGCTACAATAAGCTGGACAGCGCCTGCATCGCCTCCCGCTAACGGTTATGAATACGTAGTTTCTACTGTCAGCACTACGCCTTCTGGTTCAGGAACACCGACAGGAGCAACCTCAGTAGCTGTTTCATTAAGCTCCAGTACTACTTACTATTTATACGTTCGTTCTATATGTGGAGGCATAGACGGAAACAGTTCGTGGGCAGGTCCTTATTCATTTAGTACTCCTTGTGGCAACGCAACACTCCCATATAGTGAAGGATTTAACAGCGCTACCATACCCCTCTGCTGGTCCTTTCAATATATAACAGGAACCGCTGACATTGACTATGTAACAAGTTCCAATAATCCCACTACTCTCCCGCAGGAAGGCACTCACTACGTTTTCTGGAATTCTTTCTCCATTGCAAATAACAGGGAAACCAGGTTGGTATCAAAAGCTATCACAACTACAGGGACACCAAGTGTTGATGCACTTTTCTATTGGAATAATGACAACAATACCGCTTATGTCACAGGACAGTATGCAACCGAAGGTGTAACAGTTCAATATTCCCTTAATGGGTCAACCTGGATTGATGTGCAATTTGTGCCGCGTCATGATGGTACTCTGCCAGCAGGAACCAATCAATGGAAATTAAAAACAATTACATTGCCTTCCGGTGCTGGAAATCAGCCAACCGTTTATGTTGGTTTTAAATTTCATTCGGGATTTGGAGATAATTGCAGCATGGATAATTTAACAATAGCTGCATCACCGCCATGCCTTACACCCCCTGTGGGCGGAACTGCTAGCGGACCCTCCAGCGGATGTACAGGCGCTTCATTATCTTATAGCGTAAGCGGAGGGTCGGGAAGTTACCAGTGGCAATCTTCAACTACAGGAGTTGGAGGACCTTTTGCCGATATCGCAGGTGCAACAAATGCTTCTTATACCCCTGCAGCCCCGGCTCCGGGAACTTATTACATCCAAGTTAAAAGGTCTGCACAATATTGTGTAGATGCAAACTCCAATGTAATTACAACGGTGGTCGGTGCGGGTGCTACAACTCCTGCTAACCCGGAAAATCTTAGTATTTGTCCCGGTGGCACAGGAACAATATCTGCTGTTTCAACTTCTACTAGCTCAACTCCCGGTAGTGTTATAGTAACCTTTAATCTTCCAACCCAGCCTGCCGAAACAAATTCGGCTCCCGGTATTATTATTTCGACAACTTCAATGGCAGCTTTGCCCGCAGGAGCTGTAGTGACAAGTGCAACACTTGCTTTGCCAAACATAACTGCCAATGGTAATTCATGGAGATCCGATGTAAGATTAGGATTGAGTGGTGCAGCGCAACTTACTGCGGTAAAAGGAACAGGATCCCAAGATAGCCCGGGAACTTTTAATTATACGCGAAATGTTAATGTAGCAAATATAAATGTTGGGGGTGGGACAGTAAACTTATTATATTGGGATTATGTTAATGACAATACATCAGCTATAGAGGCTAATTTTCATCCGCCTACATCAGCTACTTTAACGATTAATTACAGTGTTGGACAACCGGTTACCCTTAATTGGTATAGCGATGCTTCTGGCGGAAACTTTCAAGGCACAGGAATTCCTTTTAATCCAATTGGCACTTCTGTTTTACCAAATTCCAGTACTCCCGGAACGTATAGCTTTTATGCAGAAGGTTTGAACGGAAGTTGTGCTAGTCCGTCAAGAACACTTGTAACGGTTACGATACTGGATCCACCAAATCCGCTTGCCTCAAGTAACGCCCCTGTATGTACGGGAATGTCATTAACATTATTCGGCAGTAACAATGCAAGCGGACAAAGTTCAGGCAACAGTTGGTCATGGAGCGGACCGTCATTCAGCTCTTCCTCACAAAATCCCATAATAAGCGGGGCAACTGCTGCAAATGCCGGTACTTATACATTAACGGTAACCAATTCCCTGGGCTGCACTGCAACGTCCAGCCATACGGTGGCGGTCAATCCGAACCCGGTTCTTTCCATAGCAACACAAACAAATGTATCGTGTAACGGAGTGCCTGACGGATCAGTGGATATTGATGCAAGCAATGGAACACCGGCATATCTCTTTGACCTTGACGGAAACTCTACTACTGACGGAATATACAGCGGTTTAGCCGCAGGAACTTATACTGCATCGGTTATTGATGACAATGGCTGTGAAGCCACACCAACACTCTCTGTAGTCATCACCGAGCCGGAAGCGCTGACAGTTGCCGCTGGCAGCAACAGCCCTGTATGCACAGGAACAGACATCAACCTGAATTCTACCCCGGCAGGGGGAACTGCAGGTTACAGTTATGCATGGACAGGACCTAACGGGCCTGTACCTGCTGTTCAAAATCCTACTATCAGCTCAGCTACTGCAGCAGATGCAGGACAATATGATCTGCAGATCACAGACGATCACGGATGTATAGCCAATACCAATCATACGGTGACTGTCATAGCTGCCCCCACGGCCGCGATCAGCAACTTCGGCAACAATAACATCTGCTTAAGCCAGCCAGCCACGGTGACGTTAGCCTTCACCGGCACCGGGCCATGGACCTATACCATCAGCGGAAGCGGTGGACCTTATACAGCCACTACATCAGGCAACCCGGTTAACGTCAACGTCACACCCACCGTATCAGGAACACAGGTATATACGGTAACCTCCATTGGAAATACAACGTGCCCGACAGGTGGCACCGGATCAGGCACAGCGACCGTATTTGTGAGCACCGCTCCCCCGACCAACAATGCCGGACCTGTGACTCCATCCTCACCGGAAGCCTGCTCGGGAACAGTATTGCTTATAAACACTACTGCTATAGGGGGACAAAACATCCGTTATTCATGGAATACAGGCACTAATTCAGGAGCCGTATTATACAGCACCAACATCGGGGGACCGTTTTCACCTGCTCCTTTCCAGACTACTTCACCAACAGTATATGCACAATTCGGTGCATTGGCAGGAAGCTCAGGATACAGCGTATGCTTACAGGGAGTAAACGGCTGCGGCAGCACCAATAACAAATGTACATGGGTAAGAGGCATCGTGAGCGTACCGGGAACTATTAATCCGGCAGCAAATGCAGTAGCATGTGCAAACGATGTAAAGAGCTACAGTTGCGGAACATCAGCGGGAGCCACGGTTTATAACTGGACCCTGTCAGGATCGGCAACGCCTATTACCAGCGGACAGGGAACACAAAATGTAACCGTCACGTTCCCGGCAGTATTCACTTCCGGTCAATTGTGTGTAACAGCAGCATTGGCATGCGGAGGCTCCTCCACGAGCGCCCCGAGATGCATGACAATCAGCAACACACCGGCAGTTCCCGGCACCATCACAGGACCGGCAAAAGTATGCCCGGGAGCAACAGGAATAGTATTCTCTGTTCCTCTGGTAACAGGAGCAACAGGATATAACTGGACGGTACCGGCAGGATGTACGATCACTTCAGGAACCAATACACCCTCCATTACAGTAAGCTTTCCCAATCCATATACAGGAGCACCACCGGTTTGCGTATCAGCTACCAGTGCATGCGGATCAAGCGCTGCTAAATGCAAAACAGCCGGAACCAGCCTGCCCGGACAACCTGGAGCAATGATCGGACCGACCTCAAATATTTGTAACTCTACAGTTCAGTATTCAATTCCTAACGTTGCCAATGCTACAAGCTATGCGTGGACTAATCCGGCAGGAACAACGATCAACAGCGGACAAGGAAGTAACACGATCCTGTTAGACGTTGGACCGCTATTCACCAGCGGCCCCTTAACAGTTGTGGCCAGCACGTTAGCATGCACACCGGGAAACAGCCCGGCAAGAACCATCACCATAGCCGGGAAGCCGAACCAACCGGGAAGTATTATTGCAAATCCTGCCATATGGTGTACCGGGGGATTTGTGAACTTCAGTGTGGCTACAGTATCGCCATTGCCGATCTATAACTGGACGACTTCAAACGGAACCATCACTGCCGGACAGGGAACCAATAACATTGATGTCACCTGGGGAGCAACTGCAGCAGGAACAGTGAATGTAACTGCAGGCAATACCTGCGGAACAAGCACGGTGCGTTCACAGCCTTTCTCCTCCGGATGCAGGGAAGAAGGAAAACAGTGGGCAATGGGCAATGGGCAATGGGCAGTTTATCCGAATCCTGCTCATGATAAAGTAACGATGAGCATAAACTTAAAAGAAAGCACAGACTTTACGCTGCAGCTAATGGATGTTTCCGGAAGAGCAGTTCTTTCAGAAACAGCAGCAGGAACAGCAGGTTTAAATACTTATGATCTCAATGTATCTCATCTTTCAAAAGGTATTTATATGCTGGAAGTGAAATCAGCACTGGACAATTGGAAGACCAAAGTGGCGGTGGAGTAAGAGGAGAGCATAAGTATCAGGTATTAAAAACAAAAGCCCTGCCGATTTAAACCGGCAGGGCTTTGATTTTATGCAACAAAAAAACTATTTCAGGGCTTTTTTATTAAACAATATATAACCAAAATGAAATAAAAACGAAAATTCAGGGGAACGTTTTTCAAAATAGTTTACACCTAAGCTCACTGGTCCTACAGGGGAATGAAAAACAATATTTCCGGAACCCATAAAATATCTTTTCAATAAAGCATTGCTATATTGCGCATTGCCGTTTAAAGGATTCTCCGTTATTTCCTGCAATGGCTGGAATATATATCCCTCCAGCCTCAGTTCAAGATTACCTTTTATAGTGATTATATTTTTTAACCCGGCTCCTATATAGTTATGCGCTCTGAACAGGGGAAGAAATAATGTTGTCGCCTGCGGAATCGGTTCAAACTGTGGCGCTGATAAAATAGTAGCTGTATAGTTTGCAAAAAACGGCTGACCGGAAAAATGAAGATCGGCATAAAATCCCAGCTTTAAGGGACCAAAAGTTTTAAAATAATTATCATATATCATCCGGACCTGGAGCCATCTCATGCTATTTGTTATTGTATCACGTGCTAATGAAGTGGAACCCGGAATGGTATTTTCAATGCCTGTTATTAATCCTCCGCGAATATTGAAAAAAGTACCTTTAGAAGCATATTGCTTGCGATTAAGCGTGCTGCGTTCAAAGCTGAACCCGGTTGTGAATGAGTTGAAATCCGTATGGTCAGTAGTGTCAGCCTGCAGGAATTCGCGCGTCTGGTAATAGCTGTTTTTTACAAAAGCATTTCCCGCTGAAATGCTTAGCTTTCCTTTATTCCCTACCGGTATCCCAAGGCTTAATCCCCAGTAAGCATCATATAAAACTAAGTAAGACGGCTTTACATCTTCAAAAAAAGTTGAATTGCTTTTAAAGTAATCATACTGGTTAATGGTAAACTCGGGTTGAGCATAAAAAGGAAACCGCGAAGGGATATCAAGACGTAATTTAATCTGACCCGAACTGTAAAGTTTTCCAAAATAGCTGTTTGCCATGATGCGCAGCGATTGCCTTCCCCACAAATTATATTGCATGCCAATAAATGCTTCGTTAATCGGTCGCGATGAAAAGTCTCCTCCAAAATCAACGCGAAGCTCTTTTTCCTGCTTTATATACAATATCAGGTCATAGTAATTTGTTTCAGGATTAAACTGCAGCCTGGGAAAAGCATATTTTACATTGTCATCTAATATTAATTTGAAAAAAGTTTTTTTCAATTGGGTAATCGAAATACACTCATTTGTCGGGTTCAGAATTTTTTTAACATAGAAAGATTGCGGTTCTGTTAAACCATATACAATTATTTTATCAATAAAGACAGGCGGTTGGTTGGCAAGAAAAGCTTCGCGCCTTGTTTGCAATTCCTGTGCAGCCACCCTGCGTGCAATAGCGGCTTTTATTTTATCCATTTTTCGAATAGCAGCCGCATACCCGGAATCAATGGCGGCTTTTACACTTCCGAATTCAAAAACACCAAACTGATTGATGTTTGGTGAAATTAAAATATCATTCTCCGAAGGCATCGAATACTCGCGCGAAGCCACTACAATATTCCTTACCTGCGATAAAACATTTTCCTCCACCGGTACTTCGGGGTCACCACCGGCATTTACCCCGATCATAATGTCAGGTGAAAAATCGCGGCTCATAATGTCTACCGGAAAATTATTATAAATTCCTCCGTCAAAAAGAATTCTTTTATCAATGATAAGCGGTGAAAAATACAACGGGAATGCCATCGAAGCGCGCACCGCCTGCGCCAGATCGCCTTCGCTGAACACTACCTGCTTCCTGCCTACAATATCCGATGCCACACACCGGAACGGCACAAAAAGACTGTCAAAATTGTAACATGCTTTGGCGCAGGAAGGAGTCATTCCTTCCATCAGTATATAATCCACAGCAGCGGAGCTGGTAATGCTTCCCGGGAGGCGTGTTCTCACTAATGAATCATAAGCAAATTTTAAAGTAACCCACGAGGCGTCCAGGTCTTTCTTTGTAAAATAAAAATTATACTCTTCGTCTATGACCCCTGTTGCCCAGTCTCTGAAACGCGGATTGAGAACCGATTCTTCAATTTCCTGCGGAGTTTTAGCTGTGGCATACATGCTCCCTATTAATGCTCCCGCTGAAGTGCCGGTAATATAATCCACCGGAATATTGTTTTCTTCTAATGCTTTAAGCACACCTATATGAGCCAATCCCCTCACCCCCCCGCCACTAAGCACCAAACCCACACGTTGACAATTAACTGTTGTTGTAAAAATGAAAAAAAGAGAAAAGAAAATAAAAAAACATCGCATTGCCGCCATGCCGATACGAAACGGATTAACGATTAAAAAAATGTTTTTTAAATTAGCAGGTAAACGCATTGCTTTTGACAAATGTAGAAAATCATTTCAGCAAGCATGGTTTGATGCAGGCATATTCATCAAATATGCATCAGGCGCATTTAAAACCGGAATAAATTAAATTTTGGTTAAACAGCACTCCTGTCTGCAAGGTTAGAAATGATAAATGTAAAAAATATTCGGCAATTAAATTTCTTTCGCATTCATGAGGAATCCGTATGTATTACAAATGCGCTTTCAAAAATTCCACCGCCATCTTGTGTGCATCATCAGCCGAAGTTTTATCATATTTAGGATTGCTCGGGTTGGCAAATGCATGATCGGCATCATAAGATTTTGTGGTGACCTGCTTATTATTTTCTTTCATATCTTTTTCAAACCGGGTTACTACTTCAGGAGTTATCCAGCCGTCTTTAGACGCAAAAATTCCAAGGACAGGTGCATCCAATGATTTTAATTTATTTATATCCTTTTCCGGCATTCCGTAATACATCACACAACCTGTCCCCTGCTTGCCCGCCATGATAGAGGTTTGCAGACTCCATCCTCCGCCAAAGCACCATCCGATTGTTTGAATCCTTGCATCTTTGCCTGCATAATCAATGGCTCCGCCAATGATGGCGCGTATGCGCTCCTCCTTTGCTTCGCCCATAAACTTGGAAGCCTCTTCAGGATTGGTGGCTATTTTCGCGTCATACAAATCAACCGCAATTATATTTACATTTACCAGCTCTCCCTGCAGCTTTTCAGCTTCCTGCTTTATGTAATCATTCAGTCCCCACCATTCATGGATGACAATTACATAATTATTTGTCGGGTTTTCCGCTTTCACAATAAATGCAGAAGACTTACCTCCATCACGGGTCAGGATCGAAACCATTCTTCCTTTTGCTGCTTCAAAATGAAAAGGCAAAGGAGAAAGATGCGATGCTTTAAACGATTCATCATTACTCAGCATGGCAAATGCAACAGTGGAGTTTTTGCTGCAGCACGAGAGGGCGGTATGCTGTGCATGAACACGAATCATTATCATGGAAAACAATGCAAGCACAAAAATTGATTTTTTTGAATTTAGCTTCATGGCATTTTTAGTTTTAAATTATTTTAAAATCAAAAGTAAAAAAATATGTTTAAAGTTCAAAGTTAAGGGTTAGTTTAAAGTTTTTAAACCCTGAACTTTGAACTTTAAACCTTAACCCCTCTATCCCCGCATGATGTGATACACGAACAATAAACTTTTTCCTACTTTAGCCGCCTCAAAAAAAAATAAGGCAATGAACCATTGGCTTGTAAAATCCGAACCTTCGGCTTATTCATGGGAACAATTTGTAAAAGACGGGCAAACTGTCTGGAGCGGTGTGCGCAATTATGCAGCGCGGATTCACCTCAACGGAATGAAAAAAGGTGATGAAGTATTTTTTTACCACAGTGGTGAAGGACAGGCAATTGTCGGAATTGCAAAAGTCATCAAAGAAGCTTACCCCGATCCAACCACCACAGATGACCGTTGGGTGGCAGTTGATCTTAAAGCTGTTAAACCATTAAAAAATCCCGTAACGTTAGCAGAAGTAAAAAAAGACAAGCGTTTAAAAAACATTGGCCTTGTTCGCATAGGCAGGCTATCATGCATGCCATTAAAAAAAGAAGAGTATGATGTTATTGTTGAATTAGCAAAATAACATGATTGAAAACAATCATTAGTTTTCAATCATAAAATTCCGGGTCACCCTGTTATCAACTTCAAATCTTAAAATAAATTTATGACTAAATATTTTTACCAACCATTTTTATTTTTTATTCTTTCCTTTTTAATTTTAGGTTCCCCGTCTTCATTTTCTCAAAATTCCACCATCAGGGGGTTCGTGTATGAAAAAGCAAACGGAGAACCGGTTTTGTTTATTAATGTTTTTCTGAAAAACACGCAATACACATCTTCAACGGATGTAAACGGTTATTTTTCCATCACCAAAGTGCCAGCCGGAAACTATAAGCTTGTTGTTTCATCCGTGGGATTTGACACACTCGAAATCCCGGTGACTTTAATTGAGAATGAAATTGTGTCAAAAAAATTATTTCTCGACAAAAAAATTGTCAACCTCCATGAAGTGGAAGTTTCTGCAGGAAAAGAAGAAAAAAAATCTTCTGTACAAATGGGGGTCACCAAAATTACACCGCGTGAAATAAAGCAAGTTCCTGCCGTTGGTGGTGAGCCTGACTTAGCGCAATACCTCCAGGTGCTGCCAGGTGTTATTTTCACAGGCGACCAGGGGGGACAATTGTACATTCGCGGGGGAACCCCCATTCAAAATAAAGTGCTGTTGGATGGAATGGTAATTTACAACCCTTTTCATTCTATCGGTTTATTTTCAGTGTTTGATGCAGACATTATTCGCAGCGCTGATGTTTACTCCGGAGGATTTGGCGCTGAGTATGCAGGAAGAGTTTCCTCCATAATGGATATTAAGACGAGAGATGGAAATAAAAAACGTTTTGGCGGAAAATTTTCTGCCAGCACGTTCAATTCAAAAATCTTATTGGAAGGGCCTCTGAAAAAAGTTGACTCCACAGGCTCTTCCATTTCATATATCCTGGATGGCAAAACATCTTACCTTGACCGTACATCAAAAGCTTTTTATAACTATGTGGATACAGGCGGTATTCCTTACCGCTTTAATGATTTGTATGGTAAAATTGTTTTTAACGGGCAGAACGGCAGCAAACTCAATCTTTTCGGATTCAATTTCACTGACCAGGTGAAATATGCCGGAGTCTCTGATTTTCATTGGAGTTCCGGTGGCGGAGGCGCAAGCTTCGTGGTTGTTCCCGGAGGTTCCACCACGCTGATGGATGGAGCTTTAGCGGTTTCACAATATAAAATATCGTTGAAAGAAGCAGATGAAAAAGAACGGTCAAGCTTAATAAACGGTTTCAACCTTGGTCTCAACTTCACTTATTTTTACAGGAAGGATGAAGTTAAATACGGACTCGAGGTTTTAGGATTTAAAACCAATTTCACTTTTTTTAATTATGCAAACCGCAAATTGGAGCAGGAGGAAAACACGACAGAGTTTGGCGCATATTTACGCGTTAAAAAAGTGCTCGGGAATTTAGTAATTGATCCCAGCTTCCGGGTTCATTATTATGCATCTTTATCCCAGCTTTCACCTGAACCGCGCCTGGGCGCAAAGATGAATATAACGGATAAGCTGCGGATCAAAGCAGCAGCAGGTTTGTATGCACAAAATTTAATTGCTGCAACTTCAGACCGTGATGTGGTGAATTTATTTTACGGCTTTTTATCAGGCCCGGAAGATTTGCCGGAAGAGTATAACGGGAAAGAAGTAAACGGTAAGCTGCAAAAAGCACGTCATGTTCTCGGAGGATTTGAATACGATCTTCCCCGTCATTTTGAAATGAATGTCGAAGGATATATAAAAGATTTTACACAGCTTACGACTGTTAACCGCGACAAGATTTACGAGGACGTTTCAGCGAATGCATCTCAGCCCGATTTTCTGAAAAAAGATTTTGTCATTGAAACCGGGATTGCAAAAGGAGTTGATGTGACATTAAAATATGACTATAAACGGATTTATTTTTGGGCGGTTTACTCGCTCGGATTTAACAAGCGCAATGACGGCATCCGCGAGTACGAACCCGTATTTGACCGAAGGCATAACATTAATGTAGTCGGTTCATACACATTTGGCAAAAAACTGAATTGGGAATTCAATGCACGATGGAATTACGGATCCGGTTTTCCGTTTACACAAACGCAGGGCTTTTATTCTTACCTGAATTTTCAACAGGGGATTAATGTGAATTACACTAACGCAAATGGGATTCTCGGAATCATTTACGGTGACCTTAACGGAGGACGTTTGCCCTATTATCATCGCCTTGATATTGCTTTGAAAAAAACATTCGTGCTTGGAAAAAATTCAATACTCGAAGTTTCAGCAAGCGTGATAAATGCATATGACCGTAAAAATATTTTTTATTTTGACCGGGTCCGGGGTGAGCGCGTGGATCAGTTGCCGGTATTACCAAGCATCGGGGCGAACCTTACGTTTTAGTTCAAATTTTAAAGTTTCACGAGTGTGAAATGCAAAGTTGAAAAAAGAAAAAATTTTTGATTCTGTTTTTCTCACGGTTGTGCTTTTTCTTTTTCAAATTTATTTTGGCGTTATTCCCGGCTGGGAAAAACTTACTTCCGATTTTCCAAATTATTATGTCTCAGCAAAAGTATTAAGCGAACATAAAGATTTATCTGTTTTGTATGACAACATTTTATTTAAAGAGAAAATCAAAGAATACGGAATAAATGCAGGCGGGCAATTTGCCTTGTATCCGCCTCCGAATGCTCTTATACTTCTTCCGTTCGCATCCTTTAGTCCTTTAACTGCAAAACGAATTTGGCTGGCAATAAATATTTTTCTGGTTTTTCTAACAGGATTCCTGATTAAAAAACTCACCGGATGGAATTTTGTTCAGGCAATAAATACTTTATTGATTACGGGATTTGCCTTAGCGAATGATCTCTTCCTGGGACAGGTTTACCTTTTTTGCACGGTGCTTCTTTTATCCGGATATTTATTTCTTATGAGAAACAAAACTTTTTTTCTTTCTTTATCGTGGGGAATGGCAATGGCCTTAAAATATCTTCCGGTAATTTTTCTGCCTGTTTTATTATTGAAAAAAAAGTGGAAGATGCTTGCGGGAATAATCGCGGTATTTTTCTTCATTCATCTTTTTTGCATTCCGTTTTTCGGACCAGTGGAATATGTAAGGTTTTTCAAAAACATTTTTGCTTCGCATATACAGGGAAACCTTTTGGAAGGGAATCCTTATTCCATCCAATATCAAAGCTGGGAATCATTTCTGAATAACTTATTTGTTTATGATGTACAATTTAATCAGCATCCCGTTTTCAATTTCCAGGCAGGATACCCGGTTTTTAAATTTATCATTTATGCAGGTGTGATATTAATCTTAACCCGGTTTTATTTTATCGCCAGGAAGAATAAATCTTTTTTTGAAATTATTATCTCCTTGTCGGTAATCAGCTTATTGATTCTTGAGCCCGGTTCTGCTACTTATCATAATTTATTTTTGCTGCTGCCCTTTATCATTATTCTGAAAATATTAACTGATACAAACCAGGCAGAGCACAAATTTTATTTTTCAGCTTTATTTTTTCTGATTGGATTTCTCCCGGCACTGTTGAATAAGCTTGCTTTATTTAATAGCGGAAATCTTTTTCTTTCCTATAACAGGCTGTGGCTGGAAATGATATTTTATTTTTATTCGGTTTTACTGCTTTATTTGTTTAACA
>DATEMK010000260.1:0-3841 GCA_035275625.1 Bacteroidia bacterium | reverse complement strand
ATTACAAACAACAACAACAACAAACAATTACTAAACTCTTAAAAAAAACTATTATGAAAAAAGCAAAAAAACAATTTAACATTTTACGCGTTGCACTTTGCCTGGCGGCAACCCTGGGTGCAGGAACAAATTATTCCAATGCCCAGCCTTACGAGGACTTGGATAATGATGGTTATGGTTCTAACATTTCTGATCCGGGCGGTGTAGCCAATAATCTTGATTGCGATGACAATTGCTATGCATGCAACCCCGGAGCGACAGAAATTTTAGACGGGTTGGATAATGATTGCGATTTCCTTATTGATGATGGCCTTATGACAGTAAGTGTCGGGGCGGATGCAAACAGCCTTTTCGGATATTCTGCCGGCCAGGATGTATCAAGATCAGCCAGTGTAAGCAACGGTTATCCTCCTTATACTTATTCATGGACGCTGAACCGCACGCTAATTTGCAATTATATTAATTCAAGCGGAGATGAACTGTTTTACGGTGGCACTTGCAGCAACAATATTTGTCCGGGTTCAGGCTCCCTGGGGTCAGCACCTGGCTGTAACGGTTCAACCATTAATTGCCGGTTACTTGCAGATGGAATCGTTTGTGTTACAGTTACAGATGCACAGGGCTCGACAGCCACTGACTGCTTCAACATAAATGCCCAGGATGCACGTTGCTTTTCCGGCAGCAGCTCAAAAGTTAAAGTATGCCACAGTACAGGAAGCCAAAGCAATCCATGGGTACAGATCTGCATCAGTGAAAATGCATTGTCTGCTCATCTGAGTCATAATTCAGGCGATTATGTAGGCGAATGCGAAGCAAGGCAGGCTGGTAATGACAATGCATCGGCAGCTTATGAGTTCTTGATCAATCCAAATCCGTCCGCAGGCCAGTTTACAATTCAATACAGCAGCGATGTTAATGCAGCCGTTAAAATTAACATTACTGATCTTGTAGGTCAGGTTGTTTATAGTGAAAACATAAACGATTTTTCCGGGCAGCTTACCAAACAGGTTGATCTTGGCTTTTTGAGTGCAGGTGTTTACATGGTGAATATTGAAAACGGAAGCAATAAATCTATCCGTAAGATAGTCCTGGAAAAATAATATTTAACAGGAATTAATTACAGTATATGGACAGGGTAATTCTTAAATGTAATTAATAAGCCAGCCTTCGCTGGCAGATATTAAGCAGAAAAATAAACTGCCTCGAAAAGATTTTACACTTTTCAGGCAGTTTGTTTTTTTGTATGGATAATAAACAAAATATCCAGCGGTATCCCGGTCCACTTTTATCCAAAGTTTCGAAATAGCCCCTGTACTTATGTACGTCTGTTTTTTCTGATCATTTCTTGCAGTCAGTTTGCTGCTGCAGATACAATATATTATTGTTTAATGATCTTTCCCGTATTAACAAGGGTTTTGTCAGAAGTCAGTTTGTAAAAGTAAATGCCGCCCGGATAACCGGATAAATCAACGAAGCTTGTTTTGTCTGTCAGCGATTTGCTGATTATTCTCTCTCCCAAAGAATTGTAGAAAGAAAATTGAATTGGTTGAGATGAATTATTTTGAATGCTCAAATTATTAAATGCCGGGTTGGGATAAACCGAAATGTCAGGCGGTACCTGATTTTGTTCAAAGCCAGTGGGCAAGGCAGCAACTACATTTACCTGCACCATTGTATTTGCAGTTTCAAATGAATATGCGTTGCGCTGCAACTGGGAAGTGTGACAAACTGAATTTGTGCATCCTGCAGAATCCGTAATGGTTAAACATATTGTATAGAAACCGCCAACGGCATATGTATGGCTTGGATAAGCAATCGTATCAAAGCTGCCATCTCCCCAATTCCAGAGATATGAAATCGGGGCAACGCCTGTTGCCTGGTTCAATGCCCAGTAAAGATGCTGCGTAGCGGAGTCAGGAAATAATCCGAACGTTGCTGCGCATGCACCGGCATCATTCAGTTTGGCAAGAAATACGTTGGAGGAAGAACCGCCAAGGAACAATGTATCGGAATCGAATGCAAGGGTATCAAAATTAAAACTACCGACAGTATAAATATTTCCTGCACCATCAGAAGCAATTCCCTGCTGTGCAAATCCCCACGATGAGGGCTGATAAATTCCTCCGGTACTTTTCGCCCACGCAACATTTCCACTCGCATCATATTTTACTAAAAACAAATCGCTGTAAAAAACAGGGTTGATGGTTACAGAAGTCACAGCATCAAAATGGATGGTATCACTGTCAAAGTAACCGACTACGTATGCATTTCCTGAAGCGTCTGCTGTAACTGAATACCCGTAATCGCTGCTATACCCCCCGGTTTTTTTTGCCCACAGCACATTTCCAGCTGAATCATATTTGGCAAGAATCATATCATTGTAACCCGCAAGAGGATTAGTCAAAATAATGCCATCAAAAGTAACGGTGTCGCTATAGGCAACACCCGTAACAAAAACACTTCCGAATGCATCGGAGGCCAAAGAGTAGGGCTCATTAAAATAACCGTTGCCGATTGCTTCTTTAACCCATGCAACATTTCCGGACGAATCATACTTTACGATAAATATTTCCTCGCAGCCAAGCGATGAAAATGGATTCACCAGCAGAGTGCCATCGAATACGAGCGTATCACTGTAAAACGGACCCGCAATAAAAACATTTCCGAAAGGATCAGTGGTGACGCAGGTCGCCCAGTCCAAATTATTTCCGTTACCGCTTTTTGCCCACAGTGCATTTCCGTCCGAATCATATTTCACTACAAAAATGTCTTCAGTAGCCGGATTTACGTTGGTGATAACAACAGCATCAAAACTTAGAGAAACGCCTTCAAAAGAACCGGACACATACACATTGCCTGCAAAATCAATGGCAATTGATTCTGCAAACTCACGGTCAATTCCACCTGCGCTTTTTGCCCACAGCACATTGCCTGTCGAATCGTATTTGACAATGAACATGTCAATAGTTGTACTGTCAGCATTAACCAGCGTAGTGGAACCAAAAGTAAGAGCAGGACCATCAAATATGCCTGCTACATACACGCTTCCCGAAGCATCCACAGCAACCGAACGCGGCTCATCAAAGCCGGTGCCTCCTGCACCATTCGCCCACACAACATTTCCGGCAGCATCATATTTCACCACAAAAATATCTCCGTCACCCGAGTAGTTTAATGTGGCCGAACCAAAGGTTACGTCAGTGTTATAGTACCATCCTGTGCTATAAACATTTCCATAACCATCAGCAGCCACAGAGTGCGATTGAATATCACCGCTACCGACAGAACTTCTCGCCCAATCCCAGGCGGGAGCCTGTGCATTTGCTTTTTGGTAAACTGAAAAAAACAGGTTGATCAGAATGATTGAGAAGCAGTGTTTTGTTTTCATGATGATTTTTTTTAAAGAGAGAAAACAAAGCTACTTTTAAAATGATTAAACACAATTATACTTTAGTATGATTTTTATTCATTGCTTAAAACTGCAACGTCACGAAGAGCATTTTTTAGCGGGTTTCCTGGCAGGCAAGACATAACCGGAGGCTATAAAATGAAGAGTACGTAAAACCCGCAATACGTTTTATTTTTTTATTATATTCCTTTGTATCCGCAATTTAAATCAAGGGTTAGCGAAAAATTAATTGATGAATTGAAATTATGCGCATTCTCCTTGTAATTAATAAAAGAATAAGAAATGTAGAAAGAGAAAACATAAAAAAATTGCGTCAGCAAGTTTGAGCACCGAAATCCGCTAAATAATAATTTGCTCTTAAAACGTGGTCAACGCTTACGTGAAAGCGCGGGCTGGCTTATTTGAGAGCAGGGTACTTAGCGGAACCTCGGG
>DATEMK010000259.1:0-5828 GCA_035275625.1 Bacteroidia bacterium | reverse complement strand
AGGATAACAGAGGTTAATGTTTAAGATTTTACTTTTGTCTTTCATTTCTCAAAAATATGATTGATAAACCTGCTGTCATTACCGTAAAAAACCTCGTAAAAAAATACGAAACGCTTACTGCCGTGAACGGCATCAGCTTTGAAGTTTGCGAAGGAGAAATTTTCGGATTGCTCGGTCCTAACGGTGCCGGGAAAACGACCACACTTGAAATAATTGAAACACTTCGCGAAAAAACTTCGGGAGAAGTAATTGTTGACGGAAAGAATATTGAGCATGATCAGAATGAAATAAAAAAAATAATTGGCGTGCAGCTGCAGGCTGCCGGATATTATCCGAGTTTGACTTTGACGGAATTGATTGTGCTTTTTTCAGGATTGTATAATGTGGATGTGGATACCATGCAAATGTTGCGCATGGTAGGATTGGAGGATAAAGCAAAAGCAAAATACAAAGAGCTTTCAGGCGGGCAAAAGCAGCGTTTTTCGATTGCAACAACTTTAATCAACCATCCTAAGATTGTTTTTTTAGACGAACCCACCACCGGGCTCGACCCGCAGGCAAGAAGAAATCTCTGGGAACTGATAAAGCAAATCCGTGATAAAGGTGCAACAGTTGTCATCACTACCCATTACATGGATGAAGCAGAAAACCTGTGCGACCGTGTTGCCATTGTTGAATCAGGAAAAATTATTGCTCTTGATACTCCCGATAACCTGATTGATAAATTAGTGGCATCGGGATTTGAAAGAAAAAAAGAAGTAAAGAAAGCCAATCTCGAAGATGTGTTTTTGAACCTCACCGGGCATGAGTGGAGGGATGAATAGGAGGTGCGATTTTAAAAAACAAAAACGTTTCCTTTAACTGTTCAGGAAATCAAAATACTTGCATCCCAAACCTCAAACGCTAAACTTTTCTTGCATGTTTCGGCTTTCCTGGTGACCGCTTGTTGTTTTTGCTATGCTTAAAATGTTTCACCGGTTTCAAATGGGGGGCATAAGCAGGCGCTTCACCCAAATGTGCCGGCAAAGGAAGCTTCCTTATTTCGCTGCCGATCAGGGATTCAATGCGTGCAAATTTTTGCTGGTCGTGTTCATTAATTAACGTGAGCGCCACCCCCGTTGAAGCTGCGCGGGCGGTTCTTCCAACACGGTGTATATAGTCTTCGGCATCACCGGGCACATCATAATTAATCACCAGGCCGATGTCTTCAATATCAATTCCGCGCGAAAGAATATCGGTGGCAGCTAATATCTGAGTCTGCTTATTTTTAAAGTTGCGCAGCACTTCTTCGCGCTCGTTTTGTTCAAGATCGGAGTGAATGGCTTTTGCTTTTATTCCTGATTGCTGCAATTCGCGTTCAAGATCTTTTACCTTTTGCTTGGTTGACAAAAATATGAGCACGCTGCTCAGGTCTTTACCTTTGAGAAGTGTTTTTATCAGGTCATTTTTTTGTTTGTCGTAAACAACGTATGCTCCCTGCAAAACTCCTTCTGCTGGTTTTGACATGGAAATATTGATTTGTTCAGGGTTCACCAAAAGTTTTTTTGCAAGCGTCCTGATCTTTGAAGGCATGGTAGCCGAAAACATAAGGGTCTGTCTTTTTTTTGGAAGATAAGACGTGATTTTTAAAATATCATCTACAAAACCCATGTCGAGCATTTTGTCTGCTTCGTCTAAAACCAAATGTTTCAAATCATCCAGCTTCACATAGCCCATATTGAGATGAGACATCAGCCTGCCGGGAGTGGCAATAATAAAACTGGCTCCTTCAGTCAAAGCGCGTTTCTCCGTTTCAAAAGCGGAGCCATCATTTCCTCCATAAATGGCAATAGAACTGATGGAAGTGAAATACGAAAATCCCTGCAACACCTGGTCAATCTGCAATGCCAGCTCACGTGTGGGAACTATGATGAGCGTGTTGGTAGTGTGCTCATGCTCCTTTATTAATTTATTTATGATGGGCAGCACAAAAGCCGCTGTTTTACCTGTTCCCGTTTGTGCGCAGGCAATTAAATCTGTATTATTTAAGATTACAGGTATGGCCTGTTCTTGTATTTGTGTGGGGGTTTCAAAACCCATAGCGTCCAATCCCTGCTGCAGGCTTTCCTCAAAATTAAAATCGCTGAATTTCAAAGGTTTTTATGTGTTTTTTTTACGAAGGTAGAAAAGATCGGGCTTTTAGCCATAAAAAGCAGGAAAAGTGCATAAAAAAACCGGATATTCATCTTAAATTAACTTCAAAAAATCATTTCTTTTACTTACCTTTGAAACCATGACAAAGTCAAAGAAAACTCCGAGAAGGAGGACGAGAAAGAACTTCATTATGACGCAGGCGCCCACAAAGGCGAAGATAAGAGTACGTCTGGATGAACGCACTATTATCACCCTTCCTCACATATCAGCCCTTAAACTGTGGAAAGTGAAATATCCTGATGCACAGGTAGTTTCCCACTAAAGTTCTGGTTTTTATTTTATTTTAAGCTCTGAATTATTTTTTTCAGCTCTTCAAGGAAATCAACTTCCCTTTTACAGTCTGTTAAAAAATTAAAGCTGCCGTCTTTTTAGGAAAGGTTTGGGATTAAGAATTTCAGGCAATTTTCAAGCAGCCATTGCGGATTGTCGGCATGCACCCAATGACCGGATTGAGGCGCTGTTTTAATTTCTGCACGCGGAAAATATTTTTTAATCAGCGGCTCATCATCATTTGAAATGTAATTTGAATTTTCACCGCGTATGAAAAGTGCGGGCTTTTCAAAGGGTTGCACAAAATTAATTTCATCGCTCATTTTTTCAATGTTCCGAGAAATTGCCTGAAGATTAAATCTCCATGCAAGCGAATTGTTTTCTTTCCAATATAAATTTTTCAAAAGGAATTGTAACGTCCCTGCATCTGAAATTTTTTGAGCAAGCTGAGCTTCCACTTCTTTTCTTGATTTTAATTCGTTCAGATTAATTTCAAGCAATGCGCTTGCAACATTTTTATTTTGCAACGAATATTCCTGCCCGTCCGGCAGGCGGGTTTTGGGTGACATATCCACCACCACCAGCTTTGAAATTTTTTCGGGATGATGCATCGCTACATCCATCGCTGTCTTTCCGCCCATCGAATGACCTATTATAAAAGTTGAATTAATTTTTTCATCATTCATCATTTCAAAAACATCTTCTGCCATATCATGATAAGAAAAAATTTCTGCATGAGGCGAACGTCCGTGATTGCGCAGATCAACGAGGTAAACAGAAAGACCGCTTTCGCTGAATTTTTTTGCAAGTGTTTGCCAGTTATCCGAAGATCCGAATAATCCATGTAAAATAATCAGCGGTGCGCCTTCCCCGATTTTACGGAAATGAAGTTTCATTTTTGAAGTTAACTTTGCCAAAAATAAATCTTATGGATGTGATAATAAGGAAGGGACGAAAAGAAGATGTGCCCGCAGTGCATCAACTGGTAATGGAATTAGCAACTTTTGAAAAAGCTCCTGAGCAGGTTACGAATACGGTAGAGAAAATGACAGAAGATGGTTTCGGATCTTCACCTGTGTATGGTTTGATTGTGGCAGAAAACCTCACCCCCGGCCCCTCTCCAAAAGAGAGGGGAGCAATAATCGGCATGGCAATTTATTTTATTAAATATTCCACTTGGAGAGGCAAAGGACTTTTCCTGGAAGACTTAATCGTTACCGAATCACACCGCAAATCAGGAATCGGCAAAAAGCTATTTGATGCTGTCCTTGCTGAAGCAAAAAAGATGAGCGCAAAAACAATGCACTGGCAGGTGCTGGATTGGAATACACCTGCCATTGAATTTTATAAAAAATACAATTGCACTTTTGAAGGAGAATGGATTGATTGTAAATTGGACGGGAAACAAATAGCAGACGCAACAGCCTGAAAAAGCTCAGGGCTTGAAGATGCTATCCGGAACAGATACATTCAACTCAACCTTATCAATCGTGACAGTTAAAATAGTCTGATCATTCACTTTGCTGATTGATTTAAAAGGAATTTTTAATCCGTTTACTGAACGGTAATCGCTGTAAAAAGTATTTATGATGGCGTTTTTCATTTCTTCGTTTTTAGATACGGCACTTTTCATCATTAATTCGTAACTCCCGGTATTGAAAAAATATGTTTCTGCTTCACTATCACTCTTCATAAATTTTATTTTAAAGCATGAGATAGACTGAATAGTGTCATTGCCTTCCAGGATTGCCTTATGTCCTTTTTTCTTATAGTCAATCAACCGGCTTTCCAATTCCACATCCGCTTCATTTGCCATTGCATCTGCATCTTTTCCTGCCAGAAAAGTTGGAGTTGTGTCATTATTAAAGCCATCCATTTTCCATCCATTTTTCCCGTCAAAAGATTGAGTATAATTTTTTCCTTTTAACGAAACAACATATTTGTAAAGATTCGGAGCTTTTGAATAAGAGGTGAAAGAAAACTCCATGCCGCCATAATTATATTTTCCGGAACTTACGATGGAGTTTACTTTCTTCCAATTCTCTCCTCCGATAAATTCAATATGCTTTGTAATTATTTGATCGGGTGTTTGTGCTTTTATAATATCAGCGCAAAATAAAATCAGGCAGAAAAAAAATAATTTCTTAAAAAACATAATTTTAGAATAAGTGACAATAATTATTTACCGGATCAGGCTTACATTTCCGGTTTTAGCTACTTTATTTTTACCGGAAGTTAAATGGATGCTATAAATATAAACTCCTTCAGGTTGTTTTTTACCTTTTGAATTACCATCCCAGAATTCAGAAATATTATTGCTGTTAAAAAGCATAGCGCCCCAACGATTAAAAATTTTCATTTCGAAAGAGTCATATTTCCCCGCATGAACCGCCCCAAAGAAATCATTTTTACCATCTGCATCAGGCGTAAAAGCATTGGGAACAAATATCATCGGGTCACCTACATAAATAATTTCAACAGAGACGGTATCATTGTCTGAACAACGGTCAATATTTCCAACAACTATATATTGAATTGGCGAATATGGTGATGTAATTGGTGATTGAGTTGTTGAGTCATTGAGATATAGTCCGGGCGACCATGTATAGCTATTTGCTCCGGTTGCATTCAGCTGAATTGATTCACCGAAAACAATAGTCATATCACTTCCGGCTTCAACTTCCACTTTGATAACTTTTATTAAAACTGAATCACTTGAAGAGCAGACTCCATTCGTGCTGGTAACTGTGTAAATTGCAGTTGCGATCGGTGATGAAACAGGATCAGGACAATTAAAGCAGCTAAGATCATTTGTTACATTCCAGCTGTAAGAAGAATAATTTGATGCAGCATTTAATTGAACAGTCTCACCAAAACATAACAAAGTATCTTGCCCCGCATCAACCACTACATCCGGAATGACATTGACCGCAACTGTATCACTTGTTGAACACGGCAGAGGGGAAGAAATTACATAAACGGCAGTTGACAACGGGCTTGCAACCGGGTTAACACAGAAAGTGCAACTTAATCCAGCCGAGGGACTCCAATATACATTCGTTGTTCCTGTTCCATTTAGTTGCACATTGTACCCTGAACATATTGTTTCATCACTTCCGGCATTTAAAAATATCAGCGGATTAACTGTCAAATTTTTTGTGGCTGAATTGGTACAACCATTTAAATCTGTAAAAGAATAATTGATAGAATGAGTTCCAACTCCTGCAATTGAAGGATTAAAATTATTTGCTGTCACTCCGGTGCCCGAATAAATTCCTCCTAAAGGAGAACCCCCACTTAACGCAAATGTTATTGCGTCAACACAAACAGAATTGAGATTTGAAAGTGTAACGGTGGGTAATGCA